>CALBNA010000001.1 GCA_937896205.1 uncultured Campylobacter sp.
GCGCTACAGGGCTACAAAGAGGGTTCAAACAACGCCTTTGGTATGGGCAAAGTTATGCAACTACATGCCAAAAACCTAAGCGACGAGGATATGGCGGCAGTTAGCGAGTATATCGATAGCTTGAAATAATACCTGCGATTTTAACATAAAAAATATCGGCGGTCGACGAGATGAACTACGAAGCGACCGCGTCAATCTTGCACATAGACTTTACTCGTTCGCAATGCTTAAATCATACTTTGAGCGCGGCGATTTCGAGCAAAATTATTATATACGCCAGCGCCGACTAGCTAAAAACCGGGCTGGCGGCTTCACTTAAAATCACGAGCTTGTAACTACAGGCGGCAAAACTAAATTTGATACTCGTTAGGACTTAGCTCTCCTCGTAAAAACTTGCCAAAGCGCGCGGCTGCGGCATCTACGGCATCGTCGCCAAACTCGCCGGGCTCAAATCCGCTGCTGATAAACGGCACGGCAAAGTCCATCCCGCAGTAGTTTGCCGCGATCTTAAGCGGTGTTAAAATTTCATCCAAGCTAAAGCCGATCGCGCCCTGTTTAGAGTATTCGCCAAGCGGAGTGCTGACGCTTAGCGCAAGCTGCAAGACCTTGCCTTTAAGCGCGCCGGAACCCACCAGCTCGTGCGAAAAGACGATATCGATATAGGCTTTTAACATAGGCGGCACGTTTAGCCAGTGCATCGGGTACAAAAATACGATTCGCTCGGCAGCCGCTAGCGCGTCTTGCTCTGTGCGGGCGTCTATGCGCGCGATATCTAAGCCGTAAAGCCCCTCCAAATGGCGCACTTCGACGTCCGCAGCAGCCTTTGCTACCTGTGACAAGGCTTTGTTTACGCGCGATGCGGCGAGATTTGGGTGCGATAAGATAACTAGCGTTTTCATGTTGTTTCCTTTGTTAAAATTTGCGGAATCATATCGTTAAAAAGCTAAAAGTGGATTAAAAGGGCTTGTGAGAGCGAACTTTTGCAAGCACGAAAACAAAAAATTAGAGTACTAAGCCACGCCCGCTCGGTGATTGCAGCGATTAAATTTAAACGGCTCCAGGCCGCCTAAACTCCAAGCAGGCGGCATACCTGGCTGGTGCGTCAAGCGGCAATCTTGATTTGATTGCGAGGCATCGCTAGACTGAGTAAATTTGGCCAACGAGAGGCTGAATTTGCCGACGACCCGTTTGCCGGCAAAGGACAACCGATTTTTACTCTGCCGGCTTATGCTTACGCGTTTTTGCTATTTTGCACGCTAAATTTAACATCCAAAACATCAAAATCCAATGCTCAAATTTTTGTCCGTCATTACGCCGTAGTTAGTCGAAATTTAACGACATTTAACCGCAACGGATTAAATTTACGGTCCAAATTCGAGTCCGAAATCCTCGCCGTCAAATTTAAAACGCAAATCCCACCCACTCTCAAAATTAAATTTCGCGGCAAATTTTACGACTCAAAATAACCAAATTTTAGCGGCAAAGTCTCGAAAAATTTGCCATAAATTTAAACCTCAATCCGGCGACTTATACCCCTTTTCTTTACGGCGCATCTCCAGCTCGTAGGCGTCGTTTAGCGCGTCTTCGTCATCAAATTTCGTCCCGTCCAAAAACTTTCGCTCGTCGTCAAACTGCCTGGTCTTAAGCCCCCACAGCAGCGCCGCCAGCCCGCACGCGCCAAGCAGCGTCGAGATGCCGATCATCATCGCCACGACCGCCCCGCTCATCGCTCGCTCCTAGCACGCATCGCGTTTAGCACGACCGCAACCGAGCTTAACGACATCGAGAGAGCAGCCACGGCGGGCGCTACATAGCCGGCCATCGCTAGCGGTATCGTCACGGCGTTATAAACGAGCGAAAAGGCCAAATTTTGCCGCACGATACGGTAGGTTTTACGCGCGAGCGCTACGGCAGCCGCGAGCGAGGCGAGGTCGTCTCTCATCAGCACGACGTCGCTTTTTGCGATACTCACGGCCGCTCCGCTACCCATGCACACGGCCACGCTTGATAGCGCGAGCGCGGCGGCGTCGTTGATCCCGTCGCCTACCATCAGCACGTTTCGCCCCTGCTGCGCCAGTTTTTCTACGTAGGCGGCCTTATCCGTAGGCAGAGCGTTTGCGACCGTTTCGCCCACGCCTAGTTCCTCTGCCGCGCGCTTTGCGGCGTATTCGTTATCGCCCGTTAGCATAGCTACGCGCATACCCGCGTTTTTTAGCGCGTCCACGCACTCCTTGGCGCCCTCTTTTAGGCTCTCTTCTAGCTCAAATACCGCCGCGATCTCCCCGTCCACGGCAAAAAAATAGCAAGTCCCGCGCACCGCTTCTCCGCTATAAATCCCCAGTTCGCGCATAAATTTCTCGCTCCCGCCGGCTAGCTTTTTGCCGTCAAATTTAGCCCTTACCCCGCGCGCCGCGATGTTTTCAAAGCCGCTTAATTCTAAAAGTTTTAAATCCCTAAAATTTGCGCTCAGATACTCGCCCACGGCGCGGCTAACGGGATGATCCGAGCCGCTAACTAGCGAAAAAAGCGCGCTTGCGTCAAATTTGCCCACGCGCGTAAATTTACTCACTTTAAGCCGCCCCGACGTGAGCGTGCCGGTCTTGTCAAACACGGCCGTATCGCACTTGGCTAGGCTTTCGATGATGCGCGCTTCTTTAAAAAGTATCCCGCGCCTAAAGCCCGCCCCAAGCGCGACGAGCGTGCTAACGGGCGTAGCAAGTCCTAGTGCGCAGGGGCACGAGATCACCACGACCGAGATCGCAACGATGAGCGCGGCGGAGAGCTCGCCCGTGCGCCAGAACCAAAACGCAAACGTCGCTAGAGCTAGAGCCGTGATAGCGGCCGAAAACCTCGCCGCGATAGCGTCTGCAAGTGCCTGGATTTTAGGCTTTTTGGCTGCGGCGGTTTCGAGCAAATTTATGATACGCGCTAGCACCGACTCGCTAAAGACGGCGCCGACCTCGTAAACAAGCGTGCCGTCCACGCACACCGAGCCGCTTTTTATCTCGTTTTCGCCCTCTTTCGCGCTAAGATATACAGGCGCGCTCTCGCCGCTAAGGCTCGAGAGATCAAAGCTCGCCGCGCCGCTGATAACGATGCCGTCAAGTAGCACGCGCTCGCCGACCCTCACGACCACGAGTTCGCCCACACGCACCTCCTGCGCGCTTTTTAGGATTATTTCGTCGCCGTTTTTGACGCTAACGGAGTTTAAATTTAACGAGTTTAGATTATCGAGCGTGTCGGCGGCCTTTTTCTTGCTCAAGATTTCCAGATATTTGCCGATAAATACGAAAGTGATTATCATCGCGACCGAGTCGAAATATACCTCGCCGCGCCTAGAAAACATCGCGTAGATCGAGAAAATATAAGCCGCGAGCGTACCCGTGACGATGAGGCTATCCATGTTTTGCGTTTTGTTTTTTAGCGCCGCCCAAGCGCCCCTAAAAAACCCGCTTCCCGTGTAAAAAAGCACCGGCGTAGCCAGGATAAATTCGGCGAAATTTATGATAGAGCGCACGTCGGCGCGCATGCCCGTGAAGTAGCCGCCGTACTGCGCGACGGCAAGCCACATGATGTTCATCGTGCAAAATACCCCCACAAGCAGCCGCGCGTAAAATTCGCGCCTCTGCCCCGAAAGTCTGTGCTCCTGAGCCTGCGCGTCGTATGGGTAGGGCTCATAGCCGATAGAGCGGATGAGAGCGAAAATTTGGGCCAAATTTATCTCGTTTTCGTCCCAGGCGATGAGGGCTTTATTATTAACCGAGTTTATATCTACCTCTAAAATTCCCTTCTGCGCAAATAAAACCTTCTCGTTTAGCCAGACGCAAGCCGAGCAGTGGATGCCCTCGATGATGAGCGAGATTTTGTTAAACCCGTTCTCGTTTTTGACGTAGTTTTGATAAATAGCCGCGAGGTCCTCTTGCGACTTTTGCGCCGCGTTTTTCGCGCTTAGGGCGGGATTTAGCGTGGTTTTACCGAGCCTTTCGTAAAACTCGCCCAGCCCGCTTGCGTTAAGTATCTCGTAAACTCCCGCGCACCCCTCACAGCAAAACAGCTCTCCGCCGCGCTCTATCAGCGCCTCACGCTCAAATTCGCCCCTGCAATGCGCGCACTTAAATTTGCCCATAAATTACTTTTTTCTTTCGTTTTAAGATTTTAGATTATACGTAAAATTTCTAAAGCCTCGCTTGATTTTGCAAGCTTTGGCGCAGATTTTGCTTGCGTCCGAATTTGACGGCAAATTTGACAGATTTAGCCAAAACCCGCATCTTGAAAACACCGGCAAATTTACGAGCAAATTTTTAATGCTCGTAAATTTTGGCCTCAAATTTTACCCATAACCGCTCTTTGGAAACTTGTAGTAATATAAATGGCGTCTTGAGCGCTAAATTTACTACTTTTGCTCTCTTTTTAGCAAGCAAGCTATTGTGATTATAAAAAGTATTTGGGCTAAAAATATGCCAACCCCTTGAGCAATAACAAAGTCCCCTCGCCGTGCCCCGACCGCAAACGGGAGTATCGCACCCAAAATAAGCGCCAAAATAATCGTCGCAGCGGCAGGCAAAAACAAATCTATGAAAAATTTTACAATTTCGTCAAAGCAACTTAGCCGCTTATAAAGCACCGCGCACACGCCGCTAAAAAATATCCAAAAACCGACCAAATAAGCGATATTTAGCTCAAGCCAATCAAGCGGATCGCCTAAATCGCCGAGAGGATCAGCATCTCCCGCAGGGTTATATTCGCTAAAAAACACAAGCTCTACCGCGCTAGTCGTAAGCCCGTAGATACTCATAAAACAAAAACTCATCGAAAATGCACAAGTCAAAATTTTTAAAAATGCCATTTTTTCTCACGATTAGATTAAAATTTTTACGCTCTAGTTTTATATTTTTAAAGCCGCACGATTATAACATATTAAAGTGCCCTAACCGCTACCAAATTTATCCCCAAATCTCACGCAAACTCCCTATCTATCACGATGAAAATTTTATATCCCGGAAAGCTTAGCGAGATCTCGCGCTCTATCTGTGCGCGTAGCCGGCTTAGATTTTTCTCGGTAAAATCGACCACCACGTCAAACCTCACGCTCTTTTTCTTCGCATCTATAAAAAACGCGTGAAATCCGCGCACGCTGCTAAAGCGCGAGAGTAAACTCGCCACGCAGGCGCGGCTCTGCTCCTGCCCCAAATTTACGCTATAAACGCCAAAAACCAGATAGATCCTGTAGATTTTATAAATCTCGATCTGAAGCTCGTTTAGCCTCTGCGAAACCTCGCTAAGGGGCAAATGCTCGTCTATCTCGACGTTTACCGAGCCGACGTATCGCTGCGCGCCGTAGTTGTGCAGGATCAGGTCGTATGCGCCGCGCACGATCTCGCAGCGATTTACGGCGGCGTAAATTCCGTCGCTGATCTCCTTTTCCACGCGCTGACCGATGATTTTATCGAAGGTTTCTTTTATCAAAAGTACGCCGTTTACGATAATAAAAAGCGAAGCCAAAGCGCCCGCGTAGCCGTCTATCTGGATATCGGCAAAATACGATAGCGCAGCCGAAGCAAGGATCACGCACGAGATGATCGCATCGCCCAAAGCTTCCTGCCCGACGGCTCTAAGCGAGATAGATTTGGTCTGTTTGCCGATCTTTTTGTAGTAAAAGCCGAGCGCAAATTTGACGAATATCGCGCAAAACAAAAACGCCAAAAACGGCATCGTAAAACTAGTAGGCTCTGGCGCAAAGATGTTTTCGACCGAAGTTTTTAAGAACTGAAATCCAAGCATCAGCACGATAACCGAAACGATGAGACCGCCGATATACTCGGTCCTGCCGTAGCCGTAGGGGTGGTCTTCGTCGGGCATTTTGCTAGCTAGTTTTGAGCCAAATATCGTGATAATACTTGAGCCCGCATCGCTAAGATTATTTACGGCGTCTGATATCAGCGCGACCGAGTTTGAAACCATGGCGATAAAAATTTTCGCCGCAGCTAAGAAAAAATTTGTAATTATACCGATAAGCGCGGTTTTTATGATCGTTTTTTCGCGCTTGCCGTCTTTAAAATCCATCATTTTGAGATTCCTTTTCATTTTTGGCGAGATTATATCACTTCTTGACATCAAAGCCAAAATTTTATAAAATGCGACTTTCAAAACTTCTTTTGAAACTTAAATTTATCTACAAAATTATTCCGTAATTTTAAAGAGGACACAATGGAAAATAACGCGACCCAGCCTGCAAATTCTGTGCAGGAAAGTCAAAAAACCACAAAAAAACACCAAAACTCGCGCACTCACATCCCCGTCGACGGACACAAAATCGAAGAGCTAAGAACTCTTAGTCTAGAGGAGCTTATCGCCATCGCAAACAGCGTAGGCGTCGAGAATCCACGCGAATTTCGCAGACAAGATTTGATATTTGAGATCTTAAAAACCCAAACAAAACAAGGCGGATTTATACTTTTCACGGGCATTTTAGAGATCACGAGCGAGGGCTACGGCTTTTTGCGCTCGGTAGACGCGAACCTCAGCGACAGCTCAAACGACGCCTACGTCTCAAACTCTCAAATTCGCAAATTTGCCCTGCGCGTGGGCGACATCGTGACGGGTCAAGTACGCGAACCAAAAGATCAGGAAAAATACTACGCCCTGCTAAAAATTGAAGCGCTAAACTATATGCCGCTAATCGAGGCTAAGGAGCGCCCGCTATTTGACAACCTAACTCCGCTTTTCCCTACGGAAAAACTTCGCCTCGAGTATGATCCGATGAAGCTAACAGGCCGCGTGCTCGATCTCTTTACCCCTCTTGGCAAGGGTCAGCGTGGCCTCATTGTCGCCCCTCCAAGAAGCGGTAAAACCGAACTCATGAAAGAGCTAGCCCACGGCATCGCGCGCAACCACCCCGAGTCGCATCTCATGGTGCTACTCGTGGACGAGCGTCCCGAGGAGGTCACCGACATGCAGCGCTGCGTAAAGGGTGAGGTATTTAGCTCGACGTTTGACCTACCCGCAATGAACCACGTGCGCGTCGCCGAGCTCGTCATCGAAAAAGCCAAACGCCTCGTAGAAATGGGCAAAGACGTCATCATCCTGCTTGATAGCATCACCCGCCTAGCGCGCGCATATAACACCGTAACTCCGCCAAGCGGCAAGGTGCTAACGGGCGGCGTGGACGCAAACGCCTTGCACAAGCCGAAACGCTTTTTCGGCGCTGCGCGAAATATCGAGCACGGCGGCAGCCTCACTATCATCGCTACCGCACTCATCGACACGGGCTCGCGTATGGACGAGGTGATTTTTGAGGAGTTTAAAGGCACGGGCAACAGCGAGATCGTACTAGATCGCAACATCTCCGACCGCCGCATTTACCCGGCCATCAACGTACTAAAATCAGGCACCAGAAAAGAAGAACTACTGCAAAAACCGGACGAACTGCAAAAGATCTGGGCTATCCGCTCGGCGATCGCGACGATGGACGACGTAGAGGCACTCAAATTTTTATACGCCAAGATGCTAAAAACCAAGGACAATAAAGAGCTGCTTTCGATATTAAACGAATAGTGAAGTTGTGTTTTTAGGTAAATTTAACCCTTGCGCGAGTCGTTTCGGCTCGCCGACCTACTTTAAAATACTCTAAATTTTATAAATTTACAAACCGTCGCCGCTTAAATTTATGCCAGCGACGGCTATTTGAACACCAAAATTTAACGCGGCCTTTCAAATTTACCTTTAGCTTTTGCTGTCCGCCGCTTTGCGGGCATGAGCAATCATTAGCGTTTTTTAGCTTTTAGCTTTTTTACCTCGCTTAAAAGCTCTTTGTTTTTAGCGCTCATTGCTTCTTTTTCTGCTTGCAAATCACTGACTTGCTTTTTTAGCTCCTCAATATCCATTTTGTCCTCCACAAGAGTTAAATTTAAGGCACTGCCTTTGATAGAATAGTAACTTAAATTTTAAACGGGGTTGGTTTGGTGAAAATATTCTGAAAAAGTCCGAATTTGGCAAATCCTGCAGGAT
>CALBNA010000002.1 GCA_937896205.1 uncultured Campylobacter sp.
TTGACGAAAAACTCGCACTCGCTCGCCAAAAAATCAAACATATCGCCCATCAAAAACAGCTGTGGCGTCTTTAGCTCGCCGTTTTTTAACGCGCATAAAAAATGCCAGAAATTTTCGCGATTTTCATTTTCGTGCGAGTCGGCGATAAAGATCGCACCGCTTTTTACGACGATTTGCTCAGGCATCAAATTTTACTTTTTGTGGCGCCGAATTTGCGGCTAAATATTTCAAATTTGACAAGCGCCGTAGTTAAATTTAACGAGTCAAATTTACCGGCCGAGCTCGTAAATTTAACGGTTTTAAACGCGTTCATCGGCTTTAAAATTTGATCGGTTTGTAGCTAACGGATACGATCTCGACGTCGCTTCTGCCGTTTGGCAAATTTAGCGCGACCTCGTCGCCCTCGCTCTTGCCGATTAGCTGTTTGGCTAGAGGCGAGTTTATCGAGATGAGCCCGCGCTCTAGGTTGCTCTCTGGCGTGCCCACTAGCGTATAAGTTTTTTCTAGCTCGGTTTCTACGTCCATAATGACGACCGTGGAGCCAAATTTTACTTTATCGTGCTCGTACTGGGCGGGGTCGATTACCTTGGCGCGACTTACTATGTCGCTAAGCTCGGCGATACGGCTCTCGATAAATGCCTGCTTTTCGCGCGCGGCGTGGTATTCGGCGTTTTCTTTTAGGTCGCCGTGACTGCGCGCAATGTCGATCTCCTCGACGATATTCGGACGTTCGACGGTCTTTAAATTTTTTAGTTCGTTTGTGATTTTTTCATATCCAAAAAGCGTCATCGGTTCGGTCATTTTTTATCCTTTATTCGTTATTAAAATTTGCGCTACGTTGGCTGCAGAGCCGTGTTCTAGGTATTTTCGTAGCTTCTCGCAGCCTTTGATAAATTTCTCTTTATCGCAGCTCTCGTAGGCTTTTATTAGATTGCTTGGCATTACTTCCTCTTGCAGTAGCTCCTCGTGCAGCGCCGCTTCGCCCATAAAATCAAACATGATATTTGCAAGTCCGATGTGGCGCAACTTCACAAACATCCGCGCGATCATTATATCGATTGCTTTAGCTTTATAGGCTAGCACAAACGGCGTGCCTACTAGTGCAGCCTGAAGCGTCGCGGTACCTGAGCAGATAAATGCAAACTCGCTTTGCAAAAGCGCGCGCGGCGCGTCAGTAACTACGCTAAAGCCGCTCACGTCGCCGTAAATTTGCATATCGTTTACCAAAAAAGGCGGTACGACGAGCAGTTTTTCTTTATCTTTTATTTGGACGGCAACTTCGCGAAAAATCGGCATCAACCGCGAAATTTCGGCGCGGCGGGACCCTGGCATAAAGGCTATCTTACCGCTTTGCAAAAGCTCGTTTTTTCGCACTCGTAGTTCATCAAGCAACGGGTGCCCGACGTAGCGCGAACGGTTGTAGTACATCCCGTCAAACGGCAAAATCGAAGCCAAATGATCGCAGTACGCCTCGACTTTCGCCACGCGTCCGGCCTTCCATGCCCACACCTGCGGCAAGATATAGTAGGTCACCGGCGTTTTGATACCGGCTTCTTTGATCGCTTTGGCTAGCGGCAGGTTAAAGGCGGGGCTATCGATGAGTAGCACGGCGTCGCACTGCGCGGCTAGGCGAGTCATCTCTTTTATCGCGCGTTTTGCCTTAAAATAAAGCGGCAAAACCTCCACGAAGCCCATCGCGGAAAACTCCGAGCTTCGCATAAAAGGTTCGCCGAATTTTTCGTCAAAAATGCCTTTTAGTTCGCACTTTGGCAGATACTCTAAAACCTGCTCGAAGTGCAAATTTGCAGAAGCCTCCAAACAAGAGACGAGTAGCTTCACTGATTGCCCTCAAATTCGCTAACTATATCCGCAAGCTCGGTCGCGCGCTCTTTAGTCATCTGCAAATAGCAATCGGCCGCGTCTAGGCGGTGAATCGTTCCCTGCTTAGGATAAAAAGCGCATTTTGCCTCCTTGTAGGCAACCCATTTGCGCTGGACGTCTTTTAAAATTTTTTGGTTTTCTTCAGTTAGCACGCCCATGACCTTTTTATAGTTTTCGTTTAAAATTTTATCTTGGATAGCAAATTCAGCGTTTATGCACTGAATCATGCCTGCAGTCGAGCTATCTTTTTGCATGCACTCATC
>CALBNA010000003.1 GCA_937896205.1 uncultured Campylobacter sp.
TAGATTATTTCTAGTTGTTGAATTTGAATCATTTGTCGCAAAACTTCGCTCAAATTTTTCACAAATCCTCGTAAAATTAAATTTAGCACCTTGTATTTGATTGTCAAATTTGAGAATTTTGCGGGTTTTGCTATTTTTATAGAACCTGATTTCGAACGCTAGATTTGGCTTTGACAGGCGGTTTTTGTTTTGCATATTGACGGTGCGGTAGACTGGAAATTTGATAAATTTTAGTTGGATAAATTTGGAAATTTTATGTGTTAGCGGCGACTAATAATTTATCGGTTTACATACTTCAACTTAGTTTTATTTGATATTTTTTAACGCTAAATTTTAAGAAACAAATCCGAATTTACAACTATTTTTCAGAGATTTTACCTAAAGCACAAAGATAAGTTATTCTTAAATTTAACCTGCATGACAACCCTGTCTGTAGCAAAATTTGCATCCAAATTTAACGAAAATATCGTATTGAAAATGCCAAATTTTGAATGAATTTTAAAATTTACAGATCGGCGTCCGAGATTGCTTCGGCTTGATAATGCGCAATCAGCGGCTCGATAATCTCGTCAAAAAGCCCCGCCGCCATTATCGCGTCGAGGCGGTAAAGCGTCAAATTTATACGGTGGTCACTGATGCGGTTTTGCGGGAAGTTGTAGGTGCGGATACGTCCCGAGCGGTCGCCAGTGCCGACTTGGCTTTTGCGCTCGCTGGTTTCTTTAGCTAGGCGCTCTTCTTCTTGTATCTCGTAAAGGCGCGCTTTTAGCACCTTCATCGCGGCTTCTTTGTTTTTGTGCTGGCTTTTGCCGTCTTGGTTCGTGACGACGATGCCTGTGGGGATGTGAGTGATTCGCACCGCCGAGTCGGTCGTATTTACCGACTGTCCGCCGTGGCCCGAGCTGCGCATGACGTCAATGCGAAGATCGTTTGGATTTATCTCGATCTCGCTATCTTCGACCTCAGGCATAATAGCAACGGTTACTGCAGAGGTGTGTACACGACCTTGGCTCTCGGTCTCGGGTACGCGCTGGACGCGGTGAGTACCGCCCTCAAATTTGAGCCTCGAGTACGCCCCCTTGCCCTTTATCAGCAAGATAATCTCTTTGAAGCCGCCCGTGTTGCCCTCGCTTTGGCTCACGATCTCAAATTTATACCCGCGAAGCTCGGCGTACCTCGCGTAGGCATTAAACAAATCGCCCGCAAAAAGCGCCGCTTCATCTCCGCCGGTGCCCGCGCGGATCTCTAAAAATACGTTTTTATCGTCGTTGGGATCTTTTGGAAGAAGTAAAATTTTAATCTCTTCTTCGAGATTTTCTTTTTGGGATTCGAGATTTTTTAGTTCGTCTTTGGCTAGTTCGCCAAGCTCGGCGTCATCGAGCAAAGCCTTATTCTCCTCGATGTCCGCGAGAGTTTGCAGATAGGACTTTGCAGCCGAGGCGATATCTTCTAAATTTGATTGCTCCTTTGAGAGCTTAGTCATATTTGCGATATCGTTTGTGATAGACGGATCGCTAAGCAGACGAGAGAGCTCGTCGTAGCGATCCAAAAAAGGCTGCAGCTTGTCGGCTAACATTAAAATTTAGATTAAGCAGATAGTTTGTTTACGAGTTTTGCGAGGCGTCCTACGCGGCGAGAAGCTGTTTGTTTTTTCAAAAAGCCTTTGCTAACGAAGCTGTGGAAATCTTTGTTTGCCACTTTAAACGCGTTTAGCGCGGCTTCTTTATCGCCTGCCTCAACGGCTACGCGCACGGCTTTAGTGATATTTTTAAGCCTAGTGCGGTAAAATCTGTTTCTTTCAGTCCTTTTGATAGTCTGTCTGGCTCTTTTTTCAGAAGATTTATGGTTTGCCATAATGTCCCTTTTGTCATAATTTTAGTCCGTGATTATATAAAAATCAGTTTTAAATTCCGCTTAATTTAAGTAAAATTTAAAGCG
>CALBNA010000004.1 GCA_937896205.1 uncultured Campylobacter sp.
CGGAGATGTGTATAAGAGACAGTATCAAAACCACACTCATACGCGAAAAAGCCGTCAGCGAGGAGGATCTGTCGCTTTATATGATCAGCGACGATCTTGACGCCGTGCGGGACGAGATTTTGGGGATTTTAAACTAAATTAGCGTGCTAAAATTTTACGAATTTTGAGGATTTGGCGATGCTTGACGGGATGCGAGACGGGGCTGCTATTGCGCTTTTTGCCTCGTTTTTGTCCGTATAGCGCCATCAAATTTGGTGGCGCTTAACTGTCACTGTTTTTGCCGCTACGATGGCGCATACGGTGCGCAAAAATTTAAAGCTCTAAAATACCGCAAGGCTTGAGGGTTAGTTGAAGTCGGTCGGTGCTTATATTTGGCGTTCGGTGTTAAATTTTGATCTTTGTAAATTTGTTCGCGCGGTTTGGTTTGTGTTTTTAAGCGGATTTACCGATATGCTTGCCTTTTGCGTCAAATTCGGTAAATTTAACCGCGTCATCGCCGTTTGCAAATCCTGCATTGCCGTCTCGGCGCGTAAAATCTAGAGCCGGCAAGGCGCGAAAGCTAAATGCCACGCCACCCTTGGCTCGCAAATTTATAGCGTATTAAGCTATTTTTTATATAATCGCGTCAAATTTATATGAAATTGTCTTATTGTGGGGCTAAGGCGAGATTTGTAAATTTGAAAATATTTTTACAAAAAACGCAAGCGATGAATCGCGAGATGAATTTAAGCGTTGCGCGGAAATTTTTGCGTCAAGGCTAGGCATGTAGCCTGCCGCAGATCAAAAATTTCAAGCTCGTTTAAAGGCGCTCGCGAGGCGCGCTTACCCCACAAAGGAAAGAAAAATGAAAATTTTAATGGCCATGAGCGGCGGCGTCGACTCCACCATGAGCGCCAAAATGCTGCTAGAAGCGGGTCACGAGGTCGTGGGCTGCTATATGAAGCTACACAAAAAGCCCGGATATCATGAAAAAAATATCGATAAAGTCGCCCGTGCGTGCGGGTATCTGGGTATCACTTATCACGTGCTTGATTTGCAAGAACAGTTTGACAGATACGTCTATACGCCGTTTGTTAGCTCCTATAAGGAGGGTAAGACGCCAAATCCATGCGCACTTTGCAACCACTTTATCAAATTTGGCGAACTGTTAAAATTTGCCAAAAGTATCGGCTGCGAAAAGCTTGCTACAGGCCACTATATCCGCGTGCAAGACGGCTTTATCAGGGTCGCCGCAGATCCCAGTAAGGATCAGAGCTACTTCGTCGCGCAGGTGCCAAAAGAGATTATCGCCGATATGATTTTCCCGCTCGGGGACAAATTTAAAAAAGATATAAAGGAGCTGGCAAAATCTCTACCGAACTTTCGCGAATACGGCGAGCAGGCCGAGAGTAGTGAGATTTGCTTCGTCGAGGACACCTATATCGAGGTGCTAAACAAGCATTACGAGACCGACCTGCCCGGCGACGTGGTCGATAGCGCGGGCAGGGTGATCGGGCGACACAACGGCTACATGCACTACACGATCGGCAAGAGACGCGGATTTGAGGTGTTTGGGGCGCATGAGCCGCATTTCGTACTCTCTATTGACGCGCAAAATAACCGCATCGTCGTGGGACCAAAAGAGGAGCTCGAGCGCGGTAAAATCGCGGTAAATAGCCTAAATTTGTTCGTGGACGAGAGCGAGTTTGACTGCGACGTCAAGGTGCGCTACCGTAGCATCGGGCTAAACGCGCACGTAAAGGTGCTAGAGGGCGGCACCGCCGAGGTCGAGCTAAAGCAGAGCGCATTTGGCGTGGCTAGCGGGCAGCTGGCGGTATTTTACAGAGGCGAGCTGGTTATCGGTAGCGGATTTATACTGTAAATTTACGCCTTTAAATTTGATCGCTTCGGGCGGTCAAATTTGTCAAATTTAGATCGGCGTTTGCGGATAAAAGC
>CALBNA010000005.1 GCA_937896205.1 uncultured Campylobacter sp.
TTGCTGCTCGGCGGTCAAATTTGGCTCGATTTAGATCAAATTTGAGCTTTTATCCGCCAAATTTAAGCAACTGTTTTTTTAGCGAGAGTAAATTTCAGCACAGATCGTCAAATTTGCGCTGAAACTACAAGCCTCGCTCGGTAAAATTTAACCCAAGTCCGTCAAATTTACCGCCCCTTTTTAATCAACAATAAAATTTAACGCAAAACCCTTAAATTTAACCGCCGCCTAAAGCGAGCGTGCAAACGCAAATTCGCCTCAAATTTCGGCGCTTTTAAGCGAAAATTTTATACAATCGTTACTCAAAAAAGGAAAAATCATGAAAACGCGTATAATCACCGGCATCGCGCTATTTGCGGCGGTTTTGGTCATCTTTTTCGTCGATAGTTATCTGTTAAATTTCGCCATTTTGGGCTTCGTGCTTTATACGGCCTTTGGCGAAGCGCAAAAGCTCTACGGCCTGCAGGGCGGCTCTCTTGCTCTCATAGCGGTTATTTTTTACCTACTTACGCCCTTTTCAAACCCCGTGTTTATCGCTATTTTAGCAGTTTTGCTCGTTGTTAGTTTTCTCGCGCATTTTAAAAGCGAAAATCTAACGCCCGCGCTGCCGTTTTTGTATCCGATGACGCCGATTTTTCTCATCTGGATGCTTTATTCGCTCTACGGCGTGGGCTACTTGGCGTGGCTGATTTTAACGGTCGTGGCGTGCGATAGCGGGGCGTTTTTCGTCGGCAAATTTTGCGGCAAACACGCCTTTAGCGAGACTTCGCCTAATAAAACCTGGGAAGGCGTCGCGGGCGGTATCGCCGTAGCTACGGTCTTTGGCGCGGGTTTTGGCTGGGTGCTAACCGACAGCTTTTGGCATAGCCTCATCACGGCGTTTTTGGTTGCGGTTTTTGGCGTTTGGGGTGATCTTTTCGAGAGCTACTTAAAGCGCCGCGCGGGCGTCAAAGATAGCGGCACGCTACTACCGGGCCACGGCGGTATGCTTGACCGCGTCGACGGGTATCTTTTTGGCGTTGCCGCGATGCTCTGGACGCTATCGTGGTAGTGCTGGGCTCGACGGGCTCGATCGGGACGAATACCCTAAATCTAGCCCGTAAATTCGGCCTTAGTATCGAGGCGCTGAGCTGCGCGTCAAACTACGAGCTTTTAAACGAGCAAATCGCCGAATTTAAGCCTAAATTCGTCTGTATCGCCGAGCCTAAATTTGCAAAATTCGTAAAACACAAACGCGTTTTTGCCGGCGCACAGGGCATCTGCGATATGCTAAAAGAGTGCGAGAGCGAGCGCGTCGTAAACTCTCTAGTCGGCTTTGCTGGGCTGGCTCCGAGCTTAACCGCGCAAAAGCTAGGCAAAAAGCTGGCGCTTGCTAATAAAGAAAGCCTCGTCGCGGGCGGCAAATTTTTAGATAGGGGTGCGATAAATCCGATAGATAGCGAGCATTTCGGGCTTAAATTTCTACTCGCAAACAAAACACCGGTCGCTAGGCTCGTCATCACGGCTTCAGGCGGCGCCTTTTACAAAACCCCAATAAAATCCCTAAAAGACGCCCGCGCCGCAGACGCGCTAAAGCACCCCAACTGGAGCATGGGCGCAAAAATCACGATAGATAGCGCGACGATGGCGAACAAACTTTTTGAGGTGCTAGAGGCCTTTTGGCTCTACGGCGTGCGGGATATCGAGGCGCTCATCGAGCGCACTTCCACGGTGCTGTCTCTTATACACATCTGACGCTGCCGACGAAGAGG
>CALBNA010000006.1 GCA_937896205.1 uncultured Campylobacter sp.
AAATTTTACACACCGAGACCCGCATCTCGACGATGCTAAATTTGGCTTCAGAAAAATTTCACTCGCCTTTCTTTCGTTTTCGCCAGCAAACGGTAAAATTTTCCGTGTTTTGGTTAAAACCGAATTTTTCTAAAAACGGCACTGCACCTTTGTTTTTGCCGATCGGCGTAATAGCCCACGTCGTGGTATGAGCGAATTTTTTATTAAACGCCTCCATCAGGGCCGTGCCAATCCCTTTTCGCTGATAATCTTTGTGCACCATGACGGAGTAAAGATAAGTGGTCGCAAAGCCGTCTCTATCGCTAAATGCGTCTAAAACGCCGACGGTTTTTTCGCCGATTTTGGCGATGGCGACATAGTCGAAATTTCGAAACATATCGTAGTGGCTCCAAAGCGGCGCGGCATCGACGTATTTTTGCTCCGTCCAGCCTATGCCTAGCTGAATCTCGTCGATGTCTCGCGGGTCGAAATTCGCGCTATTTTCCAAAATAACCAAATTTTCCATCCATTCTCCTTTAAAAAATGTCTGCAAATTTTAGTCTAAAAACGCTTGGAGATATCTTACGTCTTGATAAGCATTGTCAATACTAGGCGCCATCGATGCGGCATAATGAAAAATTTTATAAATTTTCGCTAAAATCGCTAAATTTTAAAAACGCGCGGCATCCGCAAAAAAGGAAAATTTATGCAAAACTCAAAGCAAACCATCACCGAAAAGATTTTCAGCGAGCACGTAGGGCGCGAGGTTTTCGCGGGCGAGATCATCGAAAGCGACATCGACATGGTCATCGGCAACGACATCACGACTCCTATCTCCATCAAGCAGTTTGAGCGAAGCGGCGCGACAAGGCTAGCCAATCCCGACGGCTTTAGCGTCGTGATGGACCACTACATCCCGGCAAAAGACATCCTAAGCGCCAACCAAGCCAAAATCAGCCGCGATTTTGCGTATAAGCACGATTTGAAAAATTATTTCGACGAGAAGGACATGGGCATCGAGCACGCGCTTTTGCCCGAAAAAGGCCTCGTAGTACCGGGCGACGTCATCATCGGCGCCGATAGCCACACCTGTACGCACGGCGCGCTGGGAGCCTTTGCCACGGGTATGGGCAGCACCGACCTAGCCTACGCGATGATAACGGGCAAAAACTGGTTTAAAGTACCGCCGACTATCAAAGTGATCTTTCGCGGCAAACTAGACCGCCACGTCTACGGCAAGGACCTCATCTTAGAAATCATCCGCCGCATCGGCGTAGACGGCGCGCTGTATAAGGCGCTGGAATTTACGGGCGAGACGATAGAGAGCCTCGATATGGACGGGCGCTTTAGCATGTGCAACATGGCGATCGAGGCCGGCGGCAAAAGCGGCATCATCGCGGTCGATGAAACTACGAAAGAGTTTTTAAAAGGTAAAAATTTACGCGCCGAGCCAAAGCTACACTACTCCGACGAAGGCGCAAACTACGAGCAAATTTTAGAGATCGATGTCACTAATCTCGATCCCGTGATCGCCTATCCGTTCCTCCCTAGCAACGGCAAGAGCGTGCGCGAGGCCGTGAGAGACGATATCGCCATCGATCAGGCGTTTATCGGCAGCTGCACGAACGGTAGGCTAAGCGATCTACGCATCGCGGCTGAAATCCTAAAAGGCCGCAAAGTAGCGCGCAAAACCCGCCTCATCATCACGCCGGCAACGCAAAAAATCGCCCTGCAAGCGCAAAAAGAGGGGCTGATGGATATATTTGCCGAGGCCGGCGCAGTCGTGAGCAACCCGACCTGCGGCGCGTGTCTTGGCGGATATATGGGGATTTTGGGCGTTGGGGAACGCTGCGTGAGCACGACAAATAGAAACTTCGTCGGACGTATGGGCGATCGCACGAGCGAGGTGTATCTGGCAAACTCGGCCGTAGCTGCGGCGAGTGCCGTAGCAGGCAAGATCGCCGACCCAAGGGATTTGTAGTTTTATAAAATTTCAAAAAAGGGGAAGGGCTATTATAAAGCCTTCCTTCTTAAAAGGCGCAACTTATTAGGCTTACTACTTCAAATTATTTTGCAAATTTACAAGAGAACTCATTCCCTAGATCGCAAGCTTTCTTATTGAGTTCTTTTGCTTTTGCTTTATCTTTTTCTATGCCCAACCCCTTATAGTACAATGAGGCAAGGCGACCGCAACCATATCCGTCATCGTCGTCACAAGCTTTTTGATAAAACTCATGCGCTTTTGCATAGTTCTGTTCTCTAAAAAACATCTCGCCAAGACCGGCGCAACCATTCGCATTACCGCCGTCACAAGCTTTTTGATAAAGCTCCTTTGCCTTTTTACTACTTTCAAATAAGCTTAGAATTTTTAGATTGCCTTTTGCATATAAAAAAGCTAGCTGATTACAAGCCCATGCCCTATTTTGCCCGCACTCTTTATCAAGAATTTTTTCGGCCTTTTCGTAGTCTTTGTTTTTTAACGCAGCTTGAACCATATCATACTCATTGGCAAAACAAAAACAGGACACGCATAATATAACAAAATAAATTTTTCTCATTTTTGATCCTTTAATTTATCTTCAATATTTGTCATGACTCTAAATTCAACCCTTTGTGAATTTAAATAATTCTCTTTTAAACCGCTTTTTGAGGTTAAATTTGAATTATCATCAAGTGTTTTAGCAGACGCAAAACCTATGGCCCTAAAATGCTTTTTTAAAAAATCACCTTCTTTTGAATGCCTTAATATATATTCCAAAACAGACTGTGCTCTTTTAGAGGATAAAGCCATATTTTTTAGATATGCATCATCCGCGCTTGCATCATTCCAAACAGAGCTAGTATGACCCTCTATTCGTATTTCGTCGATATTATCTATAATATTTTTATCTGTTATTATTTTTAAATATCTAGGAAAAAAGTTATCCTAAATTTTTTCAAAATCTTTTGATAACTCTGCCTCACCTGTTTTAAAAAGAATTTCCGGCTTATTAAATCTAATAGTAAGATCATCCTCGATAACTGCATTAAATTTGGATAAATCGTCTTTAAATTCTTCTCTCAATAATGCTGTCAAATTTAGTCTTAGCTCTTTATAGTTCTTTGGTATAGCCTGACTCTTTTCTAACTGTTCTTGTAAATTTACAACCTTAGAATTTTCATTTACCTTTAACATATATAAAGAAAACAGTAGCAAAAACACAAGCATCAAAGCTGTCATGATATCGCTCAATGCTATCCAGTAACTATTTTTGCCGGTTTTCTTAAAAAGACTCATTTTATTTTTCGCTAATTTTTTTAAGTAAATTTATGATTTCTTCTTGATTTTTTATAAGCTCGGCCGGATTAAATTCTTCGCTTTTATCTTCTTTGTTTATGGCTCTAAAAAAGAAAATATCAATCAGCTTTAAAAACAGTGACCCAAAAATAGCAAAAATAGATATACTAAAGGCTGTTTTGATACCGTTTATGAGTTTAGGGATACTGCTTTCAACATCATTAGCATCAAAATCAATCAAGCCCAAAAATATACCCAAAAAAGTGAAGCCTATACCTATAGTGATTAAAATATCCGAACTTTGGCTATGTAGTCTTTTGTTTTTTTATCAAATTTATTAGAAAAAAAATAAAAAACACAAAAATAATACCAACGCCGATCGTAATGTGCATATTTGAAAATAGAGAATAAATAAAGTCACCCAAAACAAAATCCTATATTTTTTGTTTAATATTCTAGCATCAACATACTTAAATATTTTATAAATTTATTTTTAAATTTATCC
>CALBNA010000007.1 GCA_937896205.1 uncultured Campylobacter sp.
TGGGCTCGGAGATGTGTATAAGAGACAGAAATTTGCTCCAGCGCTCCGCCCGCATACTCAAAGCTTTGCAGGGTTTTTTGCGTTTTATTTACGACAATGATTTTGGTCTTAGCCTCGTAGTAGCCGTATCTGACGTCGGCTGCGCCTAGCTTTTTTAGCCAGTATTTAGCTCCCGTCAAATTTGCATCCGCTAGAACCTTGGCGGCTAAAATTTGAGAGTATATAATAGAAAAAATGAAAAATATAATCAACTTTTTAAACAAAATTTTAATCCGTGTTTCAAAATGAGCTTGGATTATATTATTAATTGGCTTAAATTTTAAAAAAATAAAATTTTAAGCTACAAAGGGGTATGATAAATCACACCAAAAGTGAAATAAATTCTCAAAAAAGGAAAGAAAATGAAGAAATTAGTTGCATTTGCCATTGCATTGTCAGCATCTTTTTGCTTTGCTGATTACGTTCTTATCAGTGCGGATAACGCATACGCCAAAGCCACTCCGCCAAACGTCAAAAACAGCGCAGTATTTATGGATATCACAAACAATATGCCAAAAGCCGTAAGACTAATAAGTGTAAGCACGGATGCCTCTCAAAGCGCCGAACTTCACACGCATAAGCATGAAGACGGGATGATGAAAATGGTACAAATAGATAGCATAGAGGTACCGGCCGAGGGATCGGTGAGCCTAAAACCGGGCGGCCTTCATATAATGCTAATGGACGTAAAAAAGCCAATGAAAGCGGGCGATAAAGTAAATTTGACTCTCAAATTTAGCGACGGCAGAATAGTTGATGTGATCGACATACCGGTTAAAAATTTAGAAACCTCCGGGCACGCGCATTAAAATTTTATAATGAAAAAGTTTCTCATAATTTTAGTCCTTCTAGTCGGCGTTTTGGGTACTTCGGCGTACCTGTTTTTTAAACCGCAAGCACAAGAGGACTTTTTGAGCGCAGAGGACGTGGGGGCAAATTTAACCCCGCTTCCCTGCGATATGAACGCCGAGCACTCATGCGGCGTAGAGTTTCGCGGCAAGACGGTTAAATTTAGCCTCTCGCCAAAGCCCGTTTACACGATGCAGCCCACGATCGTGCGCATCGAAGGGCTAGAGGGGTTTAAAAACCCGGGCCTTGAGATCCACGGCGTAAACATGGACATGGGCGTCATCAAGGCTGAAGTCGAAAAGCGCGATAACGCCTACGTATCAAACGTCGTATTAAGCGCGTGCCTGATAAACATCATGAGGTACCGTTTCGAGGTGCTGGAAAACGGCAAAAGAAGCGGACTTTATATAGACTTCGACTTGCATCAATAGACGCAAATTTTACTTAAAAGGGCGGATGATGAAAAAGCTTCTTATTGTACTTATACTGATTTTAATGGTTCTTGGTGTAGGTTATCTCGCACTCTACTCAAACAAATACGCCCCTAACGGTCAAGGCACAAACGTCGCCGAGGGTCTAAAAAATTACGATTTTACCGGCAAGGGCGTAAACGGCGCGGTGAGTCTAAAGAGCTTTGAGGGTAAAAATAAGATCATATACTTTGGCTACACCTCGTGTCCGGACGTCTGCCCCGCGACTTTAGGTATCTTAAGCGGCGTGTTAAACGAGCTTAAAAGAGACGATATCGTCGTGATTTTCGTCACTCTCGATCCGGAGCGCGACGAACCTAAAAACGTCGATGAGTATGCGAAGTATTTTTATCCGAATTCTTACGGTATAGTATTAGACGATCTGCCTAAGGTTGCAAAAAACTACGGCGTAAAATACCAAAAAGTCCTACTGGAAAAGTCTGCTATGGAGTACTCCGTCGCACACAGCTCCTCGCTATACGTGCTGGACAAAAACGATAAATTCGTCGCCGAGATCTCCAATCTAACGGCGCAAAACATCAAGAAAACGCTGGAAAATCTGAAATAATAACAGCTTTATTATTTAGTTGTTATGAGTGTTACGTTATAACACAGAGATATTTTTTTATGCTCAATTATTAACGATTTTGATTTAAATCAATATACTTTAAGCCTTCCGGTTGTATAGTTTCTTTAGCGGAAATTTAAAACTCGGAAGTCATCCATGAAGATTATAGCGCTCGTATGCGCTCTATTTG
>CALBNA010000008.1 GCA_937896205.1 uncultured Campylobacter sp.
CTTCGTCGGCAGCGTCAGATGTGTATAAGAGACAGCTCATATTTAGCGCTTTTTTATAAAGCGTCTCGATCGCAGCACGTACTAGACGGGTTTTTAAGTCGTTATCGATATAAAAGCTGCCAAGCCCCTCGACCAAATTTATCACGCGCTTTATGCCCACTTTTTTAGCCGCAAAGGTGCCAAATACGTTTGACTTGTGCGCCGAGGTTTGCAGCAGATCCAAATTTAACCCGCGTAAAATCTCGGCGAGCTTTTTTGAGTTTTCAAGCACGGTTAGAGGGTTTAGGCTCGCGCGGTCAAGCTCGTACGTCACGCAGTTAAACTCGCTTTTTAGCCTATCCGTGTAGTCGCCCTCTGGCGCGATAGCGAATACCTCGTGACCGAGCCGCTTTAGCTCGCGCATGATCGGCGCGCGGAAAAAGTAAATGCTCATATCGGCGTGACTCAAAAATCCAAATTTAGCCATTTAAAAAACCTCTATCGCAAATTTAGCGGACACCTGTGCCTTGATCAAATTTACCGCCCTCATCTTAGCAACCTATAAATTTTAACCGCGCCGTTTAAAACGACCGGCTCAAACAGCTCTTTATCGTAGTTTTCGAGTACGAAAAGCTGTATGTAGGCCGAGTTTAGCACCGCTTCGTCAAGCACTAAAAACCGCCTGTAATCCTTCATAAAAATGAGATAAATTTTACCGTCCGAGTCCATCTCGTGTTTTTTGACGACCAGCTTATCCTTTTCGTCGTAGCTTGTTTCAAAGTAAGTATTTACGGGTATTTCGCGCTCGCCGATATAGACCTTGGACGCGTCGCCCGATACGCTAAACCCTCCGCCGATATTTATCGTATCGCCGTCCACCGAGTAAGGCTTGCCCGGATAAAATATCGCTCCATACTCCTCGCCGCTGTTTAGATCGAGGTTTGAAAAGCGCAAAACGGCGCTAAAGATATCGATCATGGAGTCGGGCAGATAATAATAAATCTCGCGTGTTTTTTGTGGCGGCTGGAAATCCTTGCTATTTAGCGAATACAAAAATGAATTTACGCTCGTGGCGTTGTAGTCTTTCATCATCTGGTTTAAATTTAACCCAAATCTCTCGCTAAAATTTCGCTCGGTGTACTCGACTTCTAGGCGTGCCATATTTGCCGACATGCGCTGGTTGCTAGCTAGCGCAAAACTCACGGCGAAGTTATCCCTACCTAGGTGCTTGCCGCCGTCGATGAGGGTCTTGACGTCTGCGTAGTAGCGGATCGGGTAGCCGTAGTCCCACCACGCTAGCACGTAGTCCTCGCGCCCCGCGATCTTGTATAGTTTATCTAGGCTCTCTACCTCGCTTTTGGCAAAGACCGTGCCGACTTTGTAGCCGTAAATGTGCTCAAGACACGGCATCAAGGATAGCGCGGCGATACAAAAGACGCAAATTTTTTCTAAAAGCGCGTGCTTTTTGAGCGAGCTTATGCCTGAGACCATAAAATAAGCCGTCCCGCAAATAAGCGCCGCAGCCGCAAACGTGGCTAGATATACGCCAAAGCTCGCCTCGCCGTCAAAATTTGGCGCAAAAACGGGAGATTTGCCGTGCAAAAGGCTGTAATATTTATCAAAATATAAAAAGAAAAACGCAAAAAACGCCGCTAGGCAAACGGTGCAAAATTTGTCTAAAATTTTATCTTTTTTAAAAAAACTCACGCAAAGCGCCGCAAAATATCCAAATCCTATCGCCATCACGGGCACGGAGTAGATCGTAAATCTAAGCCCGCCTTTTAGCGCCAAAAACCCAAGTAGCAGCATTGGAAGCGCGAGTAAAAACGAGCGAAATTTAAGGCAAAGCGCCGCGACTCCGACGAGCGATAAAGCAAAAGTAACGATATGACCGCTGATACGCTTAGCAAAGGCGTTTATCGACTCAAACTCAAACGAATAATCGCTCATTTCCATTATCGTTTTATTTACGTTATAAAAATGAAAAACCGGCTCGCTACTCTCAGAAACTCCGCGAAATACGTAAAATTTAAGCTGAAATAAAATTTGATTTAGCCCGCCGCTAAAGCCAAGTAAACCTACGGCCAGAGCCAGGCATGCTGCTACTACGCGTTTATCCCAGATCTGCGGGCGAAATCTCATCGCTAGATAAAGCGCGACCGCAAGAGCGCTTTTAGCATAAAAATCGATATAGGTAAGTGCAACTATCATCAAAATAACAGCCTCGTAATTTAGCGCGTTTTTCCTATCAAAAACCAAAGTGTAGAGCAAAAATGCGCCCAGCATAGCAAAATTTAGCGAGTAAGAGCTCGGATACCACCAGTCGTTTATCAGGATAAAAATCGGGATAAAAATGAGATCGTTTACGTTTTTTTTCTGCGCGAGGCGTATCATCGCCCAGACGCTAAATGCAGGCAGCACGATAGTGAGCATATCGGTGTCGTAGTAGCCCGCCATCGTGCGGTTATAGTAGCTGTTTGCGATACTAGCTAGCAAAGCCCCCGCAAAGCCCATGCCGGGCATCTCGTACTCTTTGGCTATCAAAATCACGGGAATAACGATAAGCGAGCTAAAAAATACGCTCATATAAAGCAAAATGGTCTCGAAGCTAAAAGGTAAAATTTGATACAAAAAATACGTAAGCGTAGGCATCGAACGGCCGTAGTAGCTAAGGTCGTTTGGCTGATGAAAGCCCGCTATCATATCGCGCGCGCCCTCGGCGAAGGCGTAGCCGTCGTTTGTACTGATCATCAGCTGATCGTTCCAGAAAAAGTGCTGATATTCGCCCGCCCAATACACCCAGTACAGCCTGCAAACCACGCTAAAAATAAACGCCGCAAGCATCAAAAAGCAAGTCTGTTTTGAAAATTTAAATTTATCCAAGAGTCCCGAAATTTTACTCGACATTTTTATCCTCTAAGTATCCTATGAGCTGCGCCGCGACGGCGTTTTTATCAAATTTTACTACACGGCCGTACGCTCTTTTTTCATAATCTTGCCTCAAATTTTCATCCTCAAGCGCACGCCTCATCACCACCTCCATCGCTTTTTCGTCGTCAACGGGCGTTAAAATGCCGTATTCATCGTCGCCAAGAAGCTCTCTAGCGCCGCTTTTGTGATCGGTGGAGATGATAAATCTCTCGCAAGCAAGCGCCTCTAAAAGCACGTTTGAAAAGCCCTCAAACCTCGAAGCGCAGAGGAAACACTGCGCGTTTTTGATAAATTTAAACGGATTTTTGTCCGTGCCTAGTAGCTTTACGCGCGAGCTTACGCCAAGCTCGTCGATCAAATTTTGAAGCTCGCCTTGCAAAGGCCCCTTGCCTAAAATCCCAAGCGTCGCGCGCTCGTCATTTAAATTTGCGATTATTTTTATTAACATCGCTTGATTTTTACCGCTATCAAGCCGTCCGATGTTTAGAAAAAAGGGCTTAAATTTGCCCTCTAGCGGCTCATCGGCAAGAGTTTTTATCGCAGCCAAATCGACCGCGTTATATAGCACCTTAGTTTTTGCGGCGTCGCAGCCGAAATTTCGCACGAGATCATCGGCGTTTCCCTGTGCGTTAGCAAGGATAAGATCGGCTTTTGGATACAGCGCCTTAACCAAAATTCTATTGGCAAACCCGCTAAGGCCGCTTTTATAGATGACCGACGGGCAGCTGCGCTCGCTTATCACCATCCGTCCTTTTACTCCGGCGATCCTTGCTAAAAGCGCGATATAACAAGGCCGGTTCATTAAGACAAAATGCAGGTCGATAGCCAAATCGTCGCAAAGTTTTTTATAATTTAAGGCTAAAAACGGAAACAAAAGCCCCAAACGAAAAAGCTTTTTTACGCCGCTTTCATAAGGATCTGAGCGCTCAAGGAAGTGAATTTTAACCGCGCTTGGTATCTCGTAGGCTACGACCTCGCTCATCAAAACGAGATGAACTTCGTATTTTTCGCACAGAGCGGGGAGTAAATTTGAGACCACGCGCTCCGCGCCGCCCGGCCCCATCGAGTATAGAAAAACGGCTAATTTTTTCATTCGCCGTGCGTTTTTTTATATATCCAAACGCGAATTTTAGTTAAAAACAAAATCATCGACTTTGGAAACGGGCTTAAAATCAGCATCGCAAGCGCTTCTTTTGTAAATTTAAATTTGAGGCTTTTAAAAAGATATTCGTACATTTTTTTGTATTCGCCGCCAAATTTAGCATAGTACGCCGCCATTTTATAGAGGATCGCGATATGAGCATCGTTTACGCGAAATTTAGGCTCGGCCGAATTTGAGCCGCTTGCTTGCTCATTTTTTTCGGCGATCTTTTGCAAAATAAGCTCCGCAGTCATCGCGTAGCCTTTCATTATGCAAAGCGGGCGTTTAAACGAGTTTATCGTGACGCTGTCGCTGCGGTGAAAGCGGTAAATACGCACGGCATCGTGCAGGTAGTAAGCAGGAAGGTCAAAAAGATAGATCCAAAGCGTATTTTCGCTACCGTAAAGCCCCTTTTCAAAGCGCCTCTGACCGATGGCGTCGCGGCGAAACATTATCAAAAACTCGCCCGTTATCTTGCCGTCGTAGTAGTCCTGCGGCGAGATTTCTCCGCTTTTATTTAGTCCAAATCCCGAAAATTTCGTCGTCGGCTCGCCGTCAATCTCAAAATAACAGTTCGCCCAGACGCTAGCATACCCCTGCTCCAGCACGGCCGCCATCTTGCTTATAGCGCCCTCTATCAGCAAGTCATCGTCGTCTAGTATTACGAAAGCATCGCCGCTAGCGTGGTCAAAGCCGTTGTT
The DNA here is from genome assembly GCA_937896205.1 of uncultured Campylobacter sp. Lineage (GTDB taxonomy): Bacteria > Campylobacterota > Campylobacteria > Campylobacterales > Campylobacteraceae > Campylobacter_A. Next base: position 4,753 of record CALBNA010000008.1, read on the forward strand.
TTTATTACCGTTTGGGCCGCGGTCATAAGTTTGGTTTAAGACGTATTTTACGTTGCCATATTTAGCGACGTAACTTTGCGCAAGCTCGCGCGTGCCGTCGTTTGAGTTGTCGTCGCTGATTATGATTTCTTTGTTTTCGTAGTCTTGAGCTAGCGCGCTTTTTAGGGCGGCTTCAAAAAGCTCTTTGCGGTTGTAGGTTGGGATTATTATGCTTACTTTTAGCATTTTAATCCTTTATATTTTGAGTGATAAAATCCATCCACTTTTGATAAATTTGATCGGTTTTAAAGCTATTTTCACGCTCGCTAGCATTGCTTACAAGCTCCTGTCTTAGCTCCTCGTCGCGCATCAAAAGTTCGATTTTGCTTCCGAGCGCTTTCACGTCGTCTATCGGCACCAAAAATCCGTCCTTGCCGTCCTCGATGAGCTCTTTTGCGCCGCTTGTAGCAGTCGCCACCCTGGCGCAGTTAAAAAATACGCTCTCGATTAAAACATTCGGCAAGCCCTCGGTTTTGGAGCTTGAGACTAAAATTTTAGACCTTTCGTAAAGCGAAGCTACATCGCTCGTTTGCCCGATAAATTCGGCATTTAGATGCAGTTGCTCGTGCGCGATAAGCTCTAGCCTTTGCCTCTCTTCGCCAGCGCCCGCTATCACGATTTTCCAGTTTTTTAATAGCTCTTTATCGACTAGGCTCATAGCCTTTAAAAACACGTCGCAGCCTTTAAGCGAGATTAGACGGCCGACGAAAAGGATGATATTTTCCTTCGGCAAGCCCTGTTTTTTGGCTTCAAACATGGGATTATACATCACGGTTTTATTTTTTACGAAGCTATAGTATTCGTAGTCTTCTTTTGTAAGCACCGTTAGGCCGCTAGCTAGCGGATAGAGCAAACGGCGCAAAAACAGCCAGCCGCGCCCTTTGAAAAAATCGGCGCTTGAATGCTCGCTGATAAAAAGCGGCTTGTTTATAAACAAATTCGACAAAATCACGTTGATATTGGTGCTATCCATTGAGGAGATAACGACGTCAAATCCGCCGTTTTTGATCAAATTTCGCTGATAAAAAAACTTTTTCACGCGCCTTATTAAATTTGCGAAAAAGCCCTTTTTTACCATCGGGAAAGGCAGATCGATCAGCTTTATCCTCTCGTCTAGCTCGTAAAACGGCGGTTTGGTGTCAAATTTTAAAAGCGTTACGTCGTGAAATTTCGCAAAATAGCTCGCTAGCAAGCTCATAAC
>CALBNA010000009.1 GCA_937896205.1 uncultured Campylobacter sp.
GAGGAGCTGCCGGCGATCCCATTTTTAAAAGAGTGCGGCAACGTCGCGGCGAAATGGCGCGAGACGCTAGCGCAAAACGGCCTGGATAGTGAGTGCGAGTTTTACTACACGCCGCGCAGGATCGCGTTTTACCACCCGAAATTTGCGGTACGTCAGGAGGACGGATATAGCGAGTTTATCGGTGCGCCAAGGCAAGTCGCACAAAAAGGCGGCGCATGGACGCCGGCCGCGCTAAGCTTTGCTAAAAAATGCGGTATCGCAGAGTCCGAGCTAAAATTTGAAACCGTCGGCGGCAAAGAGGTGCTCTACTACAAAAAGCCCGTCGCGGGTAAGCCAAGCGCGGAGCTTCTGGGAGATATGATAGAGAAGTTTTTGCTCAGCTTAAATTTCGGCAAATCTATGCGCTGGGGCGAGGGTAAATTTGAGTTTATCCGTCCGATTCGCTCTTTTTTATGTCTGCTTGGAGACGAGGTCGTTAAATTTAATAAATTTGACGTGGAAAGCGGCGACAGTATTTTCATGCACAGAAGCGTAGGCTACGATAAATTTGCCGTCAAAAACGCGAAAGATTATTTCGCCGCGATGCCTAAAATCGGCGTAATCCTCGATCAAAATGCGCGCCGAGAGAAAATTTTGAGCGAATTTAAACAAATCGAAGCCAAAAACGGCGTAACGGTCGAGGTGGACGAGGCGCTGCTAGACGAAGTCGTAGCGATCACAGAGCATCCGACCGCGCTGCTGGGCGGCTTTGAGCGAGAGTTTTTGGAGGTGCCTAGCGAGGTCATCATCACCTCGATGAAGGAAAATCAGAGGTATTTTCCCGTTTTTGAGGGCGGCAAGCTCGCTAATCGCTTCGTAGTAGTTAGCAACGCCATCTCGCCCGAGCCCGCGCTCATCGTGAAAGGCAACGAAAAGGTACTGCGCGCGAGACTTAGCGACGCGATGTTTTTCTGGCGTAGCGACCTGGCGCATGAGTTTGGCCCAGAAAAGCTAAAAAATATCACCTATCTAAAAGAGCTTGGCAGCATATACGACAAAAGCGTACGCGAGCTAGGCGTTGCAAAACGGCTGGCTAAAATCTGCGCCGATCGTCTAAAAGCGTGCGCGGGAGAGGGCTACGAGGCGCTGCTGGAGCGCGCCGTGATGCTGAGCAAGGCCGATCTAACCACGCAGATGGTGTATGAATTTACCGAGCTTCAAGGCGTGATGGGTGGCTACTACGCGGCGGCTAAGGGCGAAAACAAAAACGTCGTAACCGCGATCAAGGAGCAGTACTTGCCGAGCGGTGAGGCTAGCGCGCTACCTAGCACTATCTTTAGCTCCGTCGTCGCGCTCGCGATCAAGCTCGAGACGTTAATCGGGCTCTTTAGCGCGGGTAAGATCCCAAGCGGCAACAAGGACCCGTATGCGCTGCGCCGCGCGGCTAACGGCGTCATCAAGATCATCCAAAACGAAAATCTAAACCTTGATATCGCGGCGTTTTTGCGCGAGACGGCGGAGGGCTACGCCAAATTTGACGTCGAGGCGCTGATAGGATTTATATTTGATAGGCTTTATACATTTTTTGACGTGAACCCGTCCGTCGTAAAGGCTTGCCTAGCTAGCAAAAAGGGCGACGTACTCGCGCAGTGCGAGGCGATCGACGCTCTAGGCGCTATCTGCGCGGCAGATGACTTTAGGCAAAATTTCAGCACCTTTAAGCGCCTGGCAAATATCATAAAGGATGAAAATTTCGGCTCGGTTGATGAAGCGAAATTTGAAAATGAGAGCGAGAAAAAGCTAAATGATGCGTTTAAGGCCGCGGTAAAAGCCGGCGGCTCATATAGCGAACGCCTAAAAAATCTTTTCGGTCTAAAAGTCGCGATAGACGAGTTTTTCGACAACGTAATGATAAACGCCGAGGACGAGCTCGTGCGTAAAAACCGCCTTGCGCTCGTTGGGCAAATTTACGCGGAATTTCTTAAGATCGCCGATATAAAAGAGATAAGCTTATAAACGCTAGAAGCGGTGATGCCGCTTCTAAATTTGGCTTGGGGTATAACGTTTAGGTATGATTTGCGCAGGCGTAGCATTTGCTATGTTTGGCAATCCTGAAAAAATCAACCTCGACCTCACGCAGGGTGCGGTTTTGCTGTGGCTTGGTATCGGAGCTA
>CALBNA010000010.1 GCA_937896205.1 uncultured Campylobacter sp.
GCCTGCCACTTTCTTTTCATAAAATTTGCCCCCAAATTTAACCGTCGATATTTATAAATTTATTTTGATTCCGTACCTTAAATCCACCCGAAAGCCTTGTTAAAGCTATCCTGCTGTACCATAACCAAAAAATAAAGGGGAAATCATGTACCGCGTCAGACTGCATATTTGTTTAACTCAGGATATGAAAAATAAGCTTGAGCAATACAGAAATATCCCGCCCAGACCGCGCTTTGAGCACAAATTTGAGACGCTAAAAGACGCCTGCGACATCCCCGTACCCATCCCAGACGAGCATCAATATCTAATTATCGCAAGCGAGGATTGCTGGTTAAATTTATCCGAGCTAAAAAACCGCATCGGCGAAAACGGCTTTTTGGCGATTTACGCGAGAGACGCGAGCAAAATAACTGGCGAGCAAAAAGAAGTCGCAGATGAAATTTGGCTTGAAAGCGCAAATTTAGACGACTTTTACTTTGAAAAAGCGCTAAATTTAATCGCCGAGCGCAAAGAGTCGTGGCTACAAAAAACTTGGCTACAAACGCTGATAAACTCGTCTCCCGATATGATCTGGTTTAAGGATATGGGCGGGCTACATCTAGAGGTAAACGACGAGTTTTGCGAGGTCGTAAACAAGCCAAAAGAGCTCGTGCGCGGCAAAGATCACTACTATATCTGGGATATCCCAAAAGAAATCTACGAGCAAACGGACTACGTCTGCGTCCAGACCGAGGACGACGTCGTAGCCGCGCGTAAGACCTGCCTTTTTGACGAGGAGGTTATGCGGGCCGACGGCAAACTAAGCAAGCTAAAAACGTATAAAACGCCGATATTTGACGGCGAGACGATCATCGGCACTGTCGGTATCGCTCGCGACGTAACGAAAGAGTACGAGTATCTGCAAAATATCGAACATCTAGCCCACTACGACCAGCTCACGGGACTAGCTAACCGCAACCAGCTAGACGCATTTTTAGGCAAGCTAAAAACCACGCATATGAGCATACTTTATATGGATCTGGATCGCTTCAAACAGGTAAACGACGAGCACGGACATCAGGCGGGTGACAAAGCCCTGGTCGCGATCGCGGAGCTGATAAAAGAGATTTTTAACGATGCTATGAACGTACGCATAGGCGGGGACGAGTTTATCTCGATATTTACCGACGGCGCGAATATGCAAAGCATAGCGCCCCGCGTGCAAATTTTGATCGACCGATTTTTTAAAATTTGTCAAGAAAATCCGCTATTTAACGGACTGTCCGTGAGTGCTGGCATCGCAGAAGGACAGATCGGGCACGGCTCGTTTGACCTACTACTTCAGCGCGCCGACGATGCTCTTTATAGGGCTAAACACGCGGGCCGCGGCACGTACTGCGTAAATCCCTGGGAGGATTTTGAGCAAAAATAAATTTTGCTAGCGTTTGTGGGGCGGTAACGATTCGGCGCAAATTTATGGCGACTCGTCAGCATCTATGCGCCTTGACGGCGACCGTAAATTTGATATCGCTTCTTATCTTTTACTCTAAATTTTATTCAAATTTTGCCGATATCGTTAAAAAGCCAAATTTTAAAAGGATTTTAGATGATAGGCGGCGTAAACGGATTTAACGCAAACGTAAATTATGATTTTAGTAGCTCTCATGGGCAAAATTTAAAGTTGCGCGACTAAAAAGAGGCGGATATAATGGGGCTTTTAAGAAAATTCAGTAAAATTGGTCTTAATGTAAAAGTCTAAGGAAATACCGTGAAAATACGAATCTACTACGAAGATACCGATGCTGGTGGCATAGTCTATCATACAAACTACATTAAATTTTGCGAGCGAGCTAGAAGTGAAGCATTTTTTCAGGCTGGATTAAATTTCACAAAAG
>CALBNA010000011.1 GCA_937896205.1 uncultured Campylobacter sp.
AGATAAAACCGGACAAAATTTAGGCGCAAAGCACGCAAGCGCAGGGCTTTTAATTTATAAAAAACCATGCGGCGCAAAAACGCGTCAAATTTAACCTTGCAAAGCAAAAGCGTAAATTTGCAGAAGGGAGCTAAATTTTGCTAATCGACGAGATCCGCTCGCTGCCCGCACAGCCCGGCGTTTATCAGTATTTCGACAAGGCGGGCAAGCTTCTTTACGTCGGCAAGGCTAAAATTTTAAAAAACCGCGTCAAAAGCTACTTTTCGTTTACGCCCGCGCTCGCCCCCTCGCCCAAGCTGGGCCCGCGCATCCACAAAATGATCAGCGAGGCCATACACCTCGAGTATATCGTGACTCCTAGCGAAGCCGATGCGCTGATACTGGAAAACTCCTTCATCAAGCAGCTAAGGCCAAAATACAACATCTTGCTACGCGACGATAAGACCTACCCATACATCTACGTAAATTTGGACGAGGATTACCCGCGCTTTGAGATCACGCGCAAGATCGTCCGAGGCAAAAACGTCAAGTATTTTGGCCCCTATTTTCGCGGCGCGCGTGAGCTTTTAGATGCACTAAGGCTAAGCTTTAAGCTCGTGCAAAGCAAAAGCGCGCTCAAAGCCACGGGTGCCTATCTGCCCTATCAGATAGGTTACTCGGAAGCCCCCCTCATCAGCAAAATTTCGCCAGCAGACTACGCCAAGGTCGTAGAGAGCGCGATCGCAGCGCTAAATAATCCGCTTTCTATGCTGCCAAAGCTCGTAAATTTGATGAACAAATACGCCCAAAACGAAAACTACGAGCAAGCCGCCCTCGTGCGCGATAAGATCAACGCGATCAAGGATCTAGACGTCAAAATCGAGGTCGATCTAGCTAAGCTTGAGGACTTTGAGGTTTTTGCCGTGGGCGCGGAGCAAAATTTGCTTTGCGCGGTGCGTTTTAGCGTACACGGCGGCAAAATCAGCGGCGTGTATCAAAACATCACAAACGCCAAAATGAGCTCGCAAGGCGACCTAAACGACGCGTACAAGCAAATCGTTTTAGAGAGCTTTCCAGCTGGCGCGCCCGTCGTGAGCGCTAAAATTTACGCACTAGAAGCATTTGAGGATGCAGGCCTCGTGGAGGAGATATTGACCGCTCGCCACGGCCGTAAATTTAGCATCTCCGTGCCTAAAATCGGCGAGAAAAAGCGCATCTGCGAAATGGCGCTAACAAACGCGCAAGTCTTTATCCAAAAATACCTAAAAACCCACGACGACGCGTTTTTGGACGAGCTAAAGGAGTATTTCGGCCTAGCCTGCGCGCCGCATGTCATCGAGACCTTTGACAACTCGCATATGTTCGGCGCGGCCGCAGTCGGCGCGATGGTGCGCTTTGAGCACGGCAACTTCGCCAAAGAGCACTACCGCCACATGCACCTCTCTCACGCAAACGACTACGATCAGATGCGTCAAATGCTTACAGAGCGTGCTTTACGGTTTGACAAACTTAGTCCGCCCGATCTCTGGCTAATCGACGGCGGCCAGGCGCTGCTAGACCTCGCCTCGGATATCATCGCTAGCAGCGGCGCAAACGTCGATATACTCGCCATCTCAAAAGAAAAAATAGACGCCAAAGCCCACCGTGCAAAAGGCGCCGCTAGGGACAAAATTTATGCTCCTGGCGGCGTATTTACGCTACCCGTAGGCGACAGGCGGCTACAGTTTTTTCAGCGACTTCGTGACGAGGCGCACAGATTTGCCATCACCTTTCATCAAAAAACCAAGCGCAAGGAGGATCTGGGCGCTAGCAAGCTAGCAGACGCGGGCGTATCGGCGGGCAGTATCGCAAAGCTAGTTAAATTTTACGGTAGCTTTGAAGCGATAATGACCGCAACTAGCGAAGAGATCGAAAGGGTCACGAATAGGAGCGTAGCGGCCAAGATCGAGCAATTAAAAGAGAGTGAAATTTGATGAAATTTGGGGCTTATTTTGTAAAATTTGCCCTGAAATTTGAGCTAAATTTGACGTATTTGCTTTCGTTAAATTTGGAAGCGTAAATTTTGGCTTGCCGTTTTTGGATAAATTTGGCAGCAGTTATTTGCAAGTCAATCCGTCAAATTTGACGCAAAAAAGCGATCAAATTTGCGCGCTAAACCTAAAATTTACGCGAGCGATTACGTAGCGCAAATTTAAATTCCGCGTCGCCGCCAAGGTCTTCTTCGGCAAATTTAGCGTTTCGCGGCTTTTTCTATCGCTTCCGCGGCTTCGCAGCCATCTTTCCAGCCGTATATGCACGCCTTTTGCAGATAGTTTTTTGCGCTAGTTACGTCTTTTTCGCCAAGCATTGCGTTGTAGTAGAGTACGCCCAGATTAAAGCAAGACATACCGTCCTTTGCCTCGCAGGCTTTGCCCCATATTTCAGCGGCTTTTTGCGCGTCTTTTTTGACGCCGAGCCCTTGTTCGTAAAGCGAGCCTAAATTTGCACAACCCAGCAAATACCCGCTATCGCAGGCTTTTTTATAGAGCAAGACGGCCTTTGGTTCGTCCTTTTTAACCCCTTCGCCTTTGCGGTATGCGACGCCCAAATTTACGCACGCGCGCACATACTTCCCGTCGCAAGCTTTTTTAAACAACGCAAACGCCTTTTCATAGTTTTTGCCCAGGTCGCACTCCTCAAGCTTGACGCCGATGTAGGCAAGCCCTAAGTTATCGCAACTCTCAAGGTCGCCCGCATCGCAATCTTTTTGCAGCCCGCTTGTATCGCACCCCGCCGCATGTAAAGAAACCGCCGTAAAAACGGCTAAAAATATAAATTTATTCATCTTGTATTTTAACGTCAAATTTGACGAGCCGTTTTGTAACTAGCGCAAATTTAAGCCCAAGCAACTGAGCAAATTTGACGAAAGATTACGCCCGTCAAAAGGCAAATTTGACCTAGACTTACGCCTTTTTGCCTTTTTTCTTGCCTTTGTCACCAGACTCTTCGCCTTTAAACCACCCTTTTATCTTGTCCAAGATTCCTTCGTCCTCTTCCTTGTCGTAGCTAGCTTTGCCCGACTTGATACCAAAGCTCTCTTGTAGCTGATTTAGTAGCGAGATTTGCTCGCCCGTTAGCTCTTTTGGCGTCTTTATCGCGATTTGCGCTACAAGCCTACCGTAGCGCTTGGTATTTACGTTTTTTACGCCGAGGCCGTCAAATACGAACTGCTGCTTGTCTTTTGCGCCGACTGGCAGCTTGAGCTCGGTTGTGCCTTTTAGAGTCGGGATCGTGATCGTCTCGCCCAAAATCGCCTGCGTGAAAAATACCGGAATCTCGATATAAACGTCGCTTTCGTGACGCACGAAATGCTCGTCGGCTTCAACCTCGATATGCACGTACAGATCGCCTCTGGCGCCGGTTGAGGAGACGTTGCCCTTTTCGCTCACGCGCATACGCATGCCGTCGTCGATGCCCTCGGGGATATTTACTTTGACGTTTTGGCGCTCTTCTTTAAAGCCGCTACCGCCGCAATCAGAGCATCTATCCTTGACCGTTTCGCCCGTGCCGTTACAGTACGGACACTCCTGCACGAAGCTCATAAAGCCCCTTTGCTGCGATATCCGGCCCCTACCCTCGCAGTGCGGACATACGTGCGTTTTGCCGTCTTTCGAGCCGCTGCCTTTACATGTCTGGCACGGTTTTTTGATCGTAAATTCTATCTCTTTTTCGGCGCCGAACACCGCTTCGTTAAATTTGATCCTAAGAGCTATTTCTAGATCGAGCGGATATTTGTCGCTGCTTCTTTTGCGGCTGCTTGCGCCAGAGCTAAATCCACCGCCAAAAAACGAGTTAAAGATATCGCCCAAATCAAAATCCGCGCTAAACCCGCTAGAGCTAAAGCCGCCTCTACCCTCAAGCCCTGCCTTGCCGTATCTATCGTATATCGCGCGCTTTTCCTCGTCGCCTAGCACCTGGTAGGCTTCGTTTACCTTTTTAAAATTTTCTTCCGCCTCTTTGTCGCCTTGATTGCGGTCTGGATGGTACTTTAGCGCTAGTTTTCTAAATGCTTTTTTTATGGTTTCAGAGTCGCTATTTTTGCTGATTTCTAAAATTTCGTAGTAGTCTATTTCCACAAAATCTCCTAAAATTTTTAAATTTAAAGGGCGATTTTATCTTATTATTTATAAAAATTCAAAGCGGGGGAGAATTTTAAACGAGGATAGTAAATTCGGAAAAAAAATTTAACATTTTTTGGTTATAATCATTTTCGTTAAATCTATTTGAAAGGCTTAAAATGATTAATGTTTTAATGATTGAAGACGATCCGGAATTCGCGCAAATCCTATCCGAGTACTTGAGCGATTTTAATATAAAAGTAACAAATTTCGAAGATCCTTATTTGGGACTAAGCGCCGGAGTAAAAAATTTCGACCTGCTTATCCTAGACCTTACACTACCTGGCATGGACGGCCTTGAGGTGTGCAAAGAGATCCGCAGCAAATACAACATCCCTATCATCATCTCCTCTGCTCGCAGCGATATCAGCGACAAGGTCGTGGGCCTGCAGCTAGGCGCGGATGACTATCTACCAAAACCGTACGATCCAAAGGAAATGTACGCGCGCATAATGAGCCTAATCCGCCGCTACAAAAAGACCAACGAAGTGCAAGAAGAGGTCGTGGATACGCTATTTAGGATAGACGAGCGCAGGCACGAAATCTACTACAACAACGAAAGCCTAACGCTAACGCCGGCAGAATATGAGATCTTAAGCTACCTTATCAAACAGCACAGCTTTTCAGTATCTCGCGAGCAGCTGGTTTATAACTGCAAGAGCCTAAAAGACAAGGACTCAAAGAGCCTAGACGTCATCATCGGCAGACTAAGAACCAAGATCGGCGATAGCTCAAAAGCGCCTAAACATATATTTTCGGTACGCGGAATAGGCTATAAACTCATAGGATGAGATACTCCTTAACCACGAAAATTTCGCTAGTTTTCGCGCTGGCGTTTTCGCTTGTTTGCATCTTGTTCTACACGTTTGCGAGCATGCAGCTAGATAACGCGTTAGAAAAGATAAAAAACAAGCAGCTAAACGCGATAAACTACCTCATCGCTTCATACGAAAAGTCAAATCCGCCTAGCGATTTGACTAATTATTTTAGAAATTTCGGACTAACCTACGTCAAAAGCGACAAAACCGTCGCAAACGTCATAAGCACGGGCAAGACGGTCTTTGCCAAACAAACGCAGCTGGGACTATTTCAGTCGCTGCTTTTTCAGGATAGTTTATATCTGCAGATCAAAAATCCTTCGTTTCAAATTTTACTCGAAAGCGACGATACGAAAAACATAAACGACCCGATTTGGGTGGGCTTTATACTCACGACGGCACTTCTTGTATCGCTCTATGTTTCGGTGATGAAGTCTCTTATGCCGCTTAAAAAACTAAGCTCGGATATCAGGAAATTTGGCGCCGGAAACATGGACGTAAATATCGCCAAACCCGACTCCGACGACGAGATCGCCAAGGTCGCGATAGAATTTGACGCCGCAGCTAGCAAGATCAGGGAGCTTTTGCGCTCTAGACAGCTGTTTTTACGCACGATCATGCACGAGCTAAAAACGCCGATCGGCAAAGGGCGCATAGTCTCTGAAATGGTGCAAAATCCTACGCACAAAACCCGCTTGATAGCGATATTTGAGCGCCTAGATATGCTCATAAATGAGTTTGGCAAGATCGAGCAGCTGCTATCCAAAAACTACGCACTAAACTATCAGGAGTCGTACTTTTCAAACATCCTTGACCAGGCGCGCGACATGCTGATGCTCGATAAATTTGAAGAAAAAGTAGGCGTAGATATCCGCCGAGATATTTTGCTGCGCGTGGATTTCGGGCTCTTTTCGCTCGCGATCAAAAACCTCATAGATAACGCCCTAAAATACGCCGACGACAAAAAGGCGCAGGTTATCTGCGACATAGACGGCATAGTCGTGAGAAATCTAGGTCAACCGCTACAAAATCCTATCGAGTACTACATGCAAGCCTTTATCCGCGAAAAGGGCAGCAAAAGCAGCGGCATGGGGCTAGGCCTCTACATCATCGACCACATCTGTCGTATGCACAAATTTAGCCTAAAATACTCCTACGAAGACGGCTACCACGCATTTAAAATTTGCACCAATCCAAAGGAAAGCGTTGAAAAAAGGGCTTGAGAAATTTAACGAGCTCGTAGCGGCCTTTGAGCGGCTACCGGGCGTTGGCAAAAAGTCCGCCCAGCGCTACGCCTATCACGTCTGCCTAAAGGATAGCTTCGGCGGACTAAAGCTCGCTCAAAGCATCGAGGACGCCGTGAGATTTACGGGCAAATGCCAAATTTGCGGCGGGCTTAGCGAGGACGAGATTTGCGACATTTGCAGCGACGAGGCGCGAGATAAAGAGCTGCTGGCCGTCGTAGAAAGCCCAAAAGATATCCTAGTTTTTGAGCAAAGCGCGATCTACCGCGGGCGCTATTTCGTACTCGAGGAGATAACGCCGGAGCAAACCGAAAAACTACGCGATGTCATCCGCCAAAACGGCGTAACCGAGATTATTTTTGCACTAACGCCCGGGCTTAGCAGCGATGCGGTGATGGTGTTTATCGAGGATAAGCTAAGCGATTTGGGCGTTAAATTTAGCAAGATAGCCCAAGGCGTACCAACAGGCGTAAATCTCGAGAACATCGATCTTCTATCGCTTATGAAAGCGCTTGATAGCAGAACTGAGCTGTAAATTTAACTCAAGCGCGTGAAGCTTTTTATAAATTTAGCGCTACGTTTTTAAATTCGCTCGAATTCAAATTTAAGACTATGCAAGCAAATTTGACGCCGTATTTCACACAGGCACCTCCTCAAATTTAACCCATTACCAAAGCTAGTTAAATTTAGCACGCAGTCCGAAAATAAAATTTGATATATAACAAAGAACAAAAAGAGAAATTTACGACCCGAAGGCCGTAAATTTAAGCCGCCCAAAACGAGCGAGAGAAGTTACTTCGTAGTTTTTTGGATATACGAGAACTCGGAAATCTTCGTCCACTCGCGAGCCTTAGCCAAAAACGCTCTTTGAGAGTCCAAAATCTCCTTAAACAGTGGATCTTTCGCCGCCTCTTCGTCTAGGATTTCGTCGCTTGCTTTTCTAAGCGCGTCCATAACGTCCTGCGGGAACGAGCGAACCTCGATGTCCGGATACTCCGCTTTCATCTTTGCCCAGTACTCGGCGTTATCAAAGAACGAGCGCGTATTTAGCATGCTGGCCACTTGGTTAGCCGCAGCCTCGATCACAGCCTGAAGGTCGGCAGGTAGCTTCTCGTAAGTCTTTTTGTTTACGAAAAACTGAGTTTGGCCGCTCGGCTCTTGCCAGCCTGTGTAGTAGTATTTGGCGATCTTGTGAAAGCCAAGACCCATATCAAACGCAGGGCTCACCCACTCGACAGAGTCGATCGTGCCCATCTCTAGCGCCATGTATAGCTCGCCGGTCGGGATCGTGTTTATCGTCGCTCCCACGCGCGCCATCACCTCGCCGCCAAAGCCAGGGATCCTGATCTTTAGACCCTTTAGGTCCTCGACGCTTTTGATCTCCTTTTTAAACCAGCCACCCATTTGCGTGCCGGTGTCGCCAGCGTTAAATACCTTAATGTTGTATTTATCGTAAACTTTTTCCTCTAGCTGCTTGCCGCCGCCAAACTCATACCATGCGCGTAGTTCGCCTGCAGTCATACCGAAAGGCACGGCTGTAAAAAACATAGTGTTTGCGTCCTTGCCCTTGTAGTAATAAGACGCAGTGTAGCCGATATCGTACTGACCGCCTTTAACAAAGTCTAGGATACCAAACGGTGCCTTGTGCTTAGACGGATAGTCTATCCTCACCTCTAGCCTGCCATCGCTTAGCGTCTCGACTACGCGTTTAAACTCTTTCGCTGCGTCGCCCAAAACCGGAGTCGTGCTCTCCCAGGTACTGGCTAGCTTTAGTTTATAGGTTTTGTCCGCTGCGTTCGCGCTTAGCGCTAAACCGAAAGCAGCCAAAACCGCTAAAAACTTTTTCATTTTTGCTCCTTAAAATAAATTGGCCGATTATACTTATTTTTTTTAAAAATTTGGTAAAATTGCGCAAAAAAGGGGCATCCATGAATAAAAAAACCAAAATCCTAGCCACAGTCGGACCGGCCAGCGAATCCATAGAGGTTATGGAGCAATTAGTTTTAGCCGGAGTTAATGCTTTTAGGCTAAATTTTAGCCACGGCACGCACGAATATCACAAATCAAATATCGATAAGATCAGGCAAGTAGAGGCGAAACTCGGGCGCAAAATAGGCATATTTCAGGATATCTGCGGCCCAAAAATAAGAGTCGGCAAGCTAAATGAGAGCGAATTTAAACTAAAAATCGGCGATACGCTAATCTTCGTAAAAGATGAAATAATCGGCGAGCAAATAGACGAAAATCACTATAAGCTTTGCATAAATCAGCCTCAAATTTTAGCCGCTCTAAAAACGGGCGAGTACATCCACCTATGCGACGGACAAATCCGTGCTAAAATCACGCAAGCAAGCGCGCAAAAAGTAGAAGCCGTGGTGGAAAACGACGGGATACTCCGATCGAACAAAGGCGTAAATTTCCCAAACACCAAACTAAATATCGAGGTTATCACGCCTAAGGATTTAAAAGATTTAGAATTTGGCGCAAAAAACGGTGTGCACTTCGTCGCGATCTCTTTCGTACAAAACGCAAACGACATAAGAAAAGCTAGAGAAATCCTAAAAGGCTTTGGCTCCAGAGCTCAAATTTACGCCAAAATAGAAAAATTTGACGCAGTAGAAAATATCGACGAGATCATCGAGGTCAGCGACGGCGTGATGGTAGCTCGCGGAGATCTAGGTATCGAGGTGCCCTACTACAAGGTGCCGACGATCCAAAAACTCATCATCAAAAAAGCAAACGAAGCCGTTAAACCCGTCATCACCGCTACGCAGATGATGCTAAGCATGGCCGAGCACGAAACGGCTACTAGAGCCGAGATCAGCGACGTGGCAAACGCCGTACTAGACGGCACTGACGTAGTCATGCTAAGCGAAGAAAGCGCAGTCGGCATCAACCCCGTAGCCGTCGTGAAAGCAATGAGCAACACCATAATCCAAACGCAGCAAATTTATCCTTTTAACAAATTTGATTTCGACCGCTATGATGACACGGACATGATGGCGTCTAGCACCGCCAGGCTCGCCTCTGCGCTAAAAGTAGACGGCATAATCGCGCTAACATCATCGGGCGGCTCGGCAGCAAAACTAGCCAGATACCGTACGGATATAGATATCATCGCCATAACGCACAACGAGCAGGCCGCGTATAGGCTGACTCTTTGCTGGGGCATAACGGCGGCGTTCGTGATAGAAAAAGAAGAAAGGCTGCACACGCTCATGGCTAAATCGATCAAGGCAGCAGTCGAAAAAGGCTACATAAAAGACGATAAAAGCTATATCATGACTGCCGGCTATCCGACGGGAGTGGCGGGCAGCTCGGACTTGATCAGGATTTTAAGAAAAGCTCAGATAGATTATTATCTAGAAGAAGCCGATAAATAGAGGGCTTTTCGCATCGAGGCCTCGATTTTGGCTTCATCAAGCGAGCCCTCAAAAAATAAATTTAACGCTAAAACCGCCTGAAAAAGTAGCATCTCAGCGCCGTCTTTATGCGTGAGCCCGCTAGCGGCGGCTAAATTTAAAAAAGGGGTTTTTTTGCCGTAAATAA
>CALBNA010000012.1 GCA_937896205.1 uncultured Campylobacter sp.
TCGTGGGCTCGGAGATGTGTATAAGAGACAGGCTTAGGATAAATTTAGAAATCGATGCGTAGTCTTTGACGAGATTTGCCTGCTTCAGCTCGCACATCAGCCGCTTTTCGTCGCCGACCAAATCGTCGCCGCCCTTTAGCACGATGACGGAGTTTTGCGGCGCAGCGCCCGTTATCTCGCTGATCTTTTTAGACTGTTCTAGTAGCTCTTGCGGCGAGCTTGCATAGTCTTTGATCTGCTCTGGCGCACTTAGGCTTTTAAAATTTATCGCTAAAATTCCCGCGCAAAGCGCAAATGCGGCGAGTAAAATTTTTAAATTTACCGCTCCCGCCGCACACTCGCAAACTCTCGCAAATTTATCAAAAAACCTTGAAAACAAGGCGCTTTGCGAAAACGTCGCGCCCTCAAATATAAAAGGCAAGCAGAAATATGTAAATAAAAACGCCCCAAGCAGCGTAAATAGCGAAAATATCGCCGTTTGGCGCAACAGCTCAAGCGACGAAAAGGCAAAAACGCCGTATCCGCTCATCGTGATACAAAGCCCGAGCAAGAAAATTTTAAGCATCGGACGCACGCTCGCGGCCGCCATCGGTGCGTTTTGATTTTTACCCAGCCAGTGCAGCGCAAAATCAAACATCAGTCCGACCAGGCTCGTGCCGATAACCACGACCATGACGCTAAGGCTCTCGTAAATCAAAAGCGAGGTCGCAAGCCCGCACGCAAAGCCGAAAATCGCGACGAAAACGACGTAAAAAATGCGCAAATTTTTAAACGCGAGTAGCAAAAAAATCGCACAAAGACTAAGCGAAACCGCGCTCATAACGGCACTTTCCTTGTCGCCGCCCGCTTTTCCGTAGGCTCCGTATAGCGCGCCGCAGCTAGCGTAAGCCTGCGCTCCGTTCTGCGCCGCGAGCTCGCGTACGCTTTCATAAAATTTGATCAAATTTCGCGGCTCGTAGCTGGGCTTTAGGCGCGCTTTTACGAGGTAAAATTTACCGCCCTCGTGCGCGGCTTCTAGCATCAAATTTGACAAATTTAGGCTGATTTTTGAGCCATCCAGGCTCATGTGCGAGCTTAGGGCGAAAAAATCGTCCTTCGCGTTAAGCGGCTTAAAGGCGAATTGATTAAATAAATTTTGCGCGCTTTGTTTAAAAAACTCGTTTTTATCTTTTACCAAAAGCTCGTAGGTTTGCTCGTTTAAAAGCGCGATTTTTAGGGCGTTTAGCTGAGTTAGATACGAGGTTAAATTTATGTCCTGCTTTGCGCGGTACTCTTCAAAAATCCCGCTTTGTGCGGCTAAATTTTCGCTTTTTTCTAAAAACTCGGGCGAATCTGAAGCCAGCAAAAACTCGCCAGAAGCGCTATCAAGCATCGATTTTAGCGCCTTTACGCCAAGACTGCTGCCGCCAATGCCAACAAGTACTACATTTTTGATATGAGCTAGTCCCTTTTCATACTCTTTGATCTCGCCAAGCAAATTTTGCCCGAGCACCGGCAAGTGGTAGTAGCCTATCTCACCGCTTTCGTACTCGTCGTTTATGCGTTTGGCATAAGAGTCGATGACGTCGCTACTTGCGAAGTTAAATTTAAATGAAGTTTCTATCATTTACTGCGCTCGTAAAAGAAATTTGTAGCCTCGACAAAGCCATCAATGCTACCGCAATCAAACCTTTTGCCTTTAAATTTATAAGCTAGCACCATGCCATCTTTTGCCTGCGTTTTTAGTGCGTCCGTGATCTGAATTTCGCCGTTTTTGCCTGGCTTTGTTCGCTCTAAGATGTTAAAAATATCTGGCGTTAGGATGTAGCGGCCAATTATCGCTAAATTTGTCGGAGCCTCGGCAGGATCAGGCTTTTCAACCATATCATCGACCATTATGAGATCATCTTCTATAAACCTACCACTTACAACGCCGTAAGACTTGGTCTGCTCTTTTGGCACTTCCATCACGGCAACAACGCTGCAGCGGTACTTTTCATAAATTTTAACCATTTGCGAAAGCACGCCCTCGCCATTTTCATTTATACAT
>CALBNA010000013.1 GCA_937896205.1 uncultured Campylobacter sp.
GAGCATAAATTTAGCATCCCGCGACACTTCCGAGCTTGGCGAAACGAGCGCTAAAAAAGGTGGCGTCGAGCTAAATTCGTCAAATTTAAACTTTAAAAACGAGCCCGCTAAATCCGCACAAAATAGCGGCGATACTGTCAAATTTGACGGCTCGCAAGCGCCTCAGCGAACGCACATTTTTGCAAATTCGGAGGCCGTGATTTTTGATGATACGCCTATGTCGCAGGCGCAAAATAACCCTCTCGAGCAGGCGTTAAAAAAAGAAAAAATCCATATCGAATTTAGCGACGCAAACGATCAGGCGGGGCAGGTCGAAGTAAAATTTGACGCCGAAAATGCGCCGCAGAGCGCCGAGAAAAACGAGCAAGAAAAGAGCGAAAAAGAAAAACCCAAAAAGGACGAAAAGGCCAAATTTGCAGACTTGCAAAAGACGGATAAAAAAACCGCGACCGAGACAAACGAAGTAAAGGCCGCCGTAAAAGTGGGCTACAAACCGCGCCTAGTCATCATCATCGACGACGTGGCGTACAAGCACCAAGCAGACGCTATAAAAGCGGTAAATCTAAAGCTCACGCCGTCCTTTTTCCCAGCTACTTCCGCCCACCCCGAGACGCCTGTTTTGGCGCGGCGTTTTAGTTTTTATATGATCCACCTGCCTATGCAGGCTCTAGGCGGCTTTAAGGGTGCTGAGATCGGCACTCTCACGGTCGACGACGACTATGAAAAGATCGCTAAAAAACTGCAAAGTATCAAGCGAGACTTTCCGAATCTAAAATACATCAACAACCACACTGGCAGCCGATTTACGAGCGATGCGGCCGCGATGGATAGAATGATGCGGGCGATGCGGGACGAAAATTTGATATTCGTCGATAGCAAGACGACCTCGCCGACTAAGGTCTACGGCGCGGCGAAAAAATACTCGATGCCATACATCGCGCGCGACGTGTTTTTGGATCACGACGGCTCAAAAGCGGCGGTGCGAAAGCAGCTAAAATACGCCGTCGAGCTGGCTAAAAAGCGCTCATACGCCATCGCGATCGGCCATCCGCACAAAAACACGCTCGAAGTCCTGCAAGAAAGCGCAAAACTCCTGCAAGAGGTCGAGGTCGTCTATCTAAAGGATCTTTTTTGAATGTCTTAACCAAGCTTCCTAGCGGCCTTTCGCGTCTTAAAAAGCTACCGCAAAAGCTCTATTTTGAGGGAAATTTAGCCTTGCTTGAGCGCCCGATGGTTTCGATCGTGGGTTCTAGAAAAGCTAGCGCCTACACCAGGCAGTGCGTAGAGGCGCTAGCTAGGACGCTGGCAAACAGCGGCATTTGCGTAGTTAGCGGAGCGGCTATCGGCGTGGATATCGCCGCGCATAGGGGCGCATATCCGTATACGGTTGCCGTTTTTGGCAACGGACTAAATAAAATCTACCCGCCAAGCAACGCCAAAATCATCAAAGAAATCTACCAAAATGCGCTGGCTCTTAGCGAATACGCCCCTGACGAGTCGCCGCTTGCGTATAGATTTTTGGAGCGAAACCGCATCGTAGTCGCGCTCTCGCAGGCTCTAGTGGTCGCGCAGGCTGACGTTAAAAGCGGCTCGATGCAAAGCGCTCGCATGGCAAAGGAGCTTGGCGTGCCGATATTTACGCTGCCTCAGCGCCTAGGCGAGAGCGATGGGACGAACGAGCTAATAGCTAGCGGCACGGCAAATTTGATAAACGATTTTGATGCTTTTGCGCTTCGTTTCGGCGGTAAACCCGCATCCGCGCAAGAGGACGAGGTGATAAAATTTTGCAAAAACGGCGCGAGCCTCGATGTGGCCTTGTTAAAGTTCGGCGATAAAATTTACGAATACGAACTAGAAGGCAAACTGCGAATATCGGGGCTTACGGTATTTGCGGAGTAAAATTAGCGGCTTTTGAGTTTAAATTTACGCCGCGCGAGTTTTTGTTAAAGAGGCGGTAAAATTTGAAGTAAAATTTATCGGCTTGACGGCGGTAAATGCGTTTTGGCGACGTATGATTTTGTAAATTTGACAGAGCGTGGCCGTCAAATTTGAGCTTGCCCGCCGTCAAAGTTTATCGCTAAATTTGAGAAAATCTAAAGGACGAAAATGAGCATAATGGCCATTGACGTTGGGCTAAAACGTATCGGCGTTGCGCTGGCCGTCGGGCAAACCGTGATGCCGCAAACGCCCGTACTGCGCAAAAATCGCAATCAAGCCGCGCGCGACGTTAGCGCAGTTTTGCGCGAATACGGAGCAAAAAAGCTGGTCGTGGGTGTGCCGCTTGGGGGATCTAGCGAGGACGAGATGCGGCGGCGGATCGCGCACTTTGTATCGCTACTCGAATTTGACGGCGAGGTCGTTTATCAAGACGAGTCGATGAGTAGCTTTGAGGCGAGCGAAATTTACGCCGATGGCAGGCGCGACGGACGGCTAGATAGCATCGCGGCGATGATTATTTTAAAGCGGTATTTGGGGCTTTGAGGCGGTTGGCAAATTTGGCGCGCGGTAAAAGGGCGGCAAATTTGAGTTTTGCGCCAGAGTTGCGTTGAGGCCGTCTCGGCCGATCGTTACCTCGTATAGAGTGAGTAAAATTTGAGTCAAATTTACGGCTCGGCGCTAAATTTAGCCGAGATTTTGCATAAAAATTAAAAGCGACTTGAGCGGCAGATTTGCAAGTTAAATTTGATCGCATAGACTGGGAGCGCTACGACTTGGAGTCAAATTTTATCCAAACCTAGCCCCCCGATCAGCTATAGCTCCGTATCCAGTCATCTAAAAAACGCATTTGCTCTGCTGTGTGAAACCAGTGTTCGCCATTTTTCATAACGGTAAGCGTTGCATCGATTTGGTTTGCAAACTCGCAAATCGTTTCAAAAGAGGTGAGATCGTCATTTTCGCCGTATAAAATATGCGTCGGCGCCGTCCAGCAGATAGGATGCTCTCTAGCGTAGCAAAGATATTTCCACGAAAGTTTTTCTCCGCATTCTGTATCCAGCTCGCCCCTATCTCGCAGCTCCTCCTCGCTCACACACGCCTGCGACATCATTTTTTCGATCAATTTTTGCATATTTACGATCGGCGAAATAAAATACGCCTTTTTTATCCCCATGCCCTGTAAGGCATGCATGGCAAAAAACGCGCCGATACTGTTTGCGACGATTGTCACGGATCTGCGGTTTTTAAGGATGTGCTCAAAAAACGGCATAAATTCCTCTTTCGCATCCCACGGCGAGCGAGCCTTGTAATCAAATCCCAGCACGTCGCTATCTGCAAAAAGCGGTTGATAATGGGCCGCTTCTTGCGCGCTTCCGTTTTTTCCGTGTATGTATACGACTATATCTTTCATGATTTTGCCTTTTTGCAGCGGGTAAGGGGCTAAAATAAAAGCGCTTTAACGCCGCAACTAGTTAAAATTTGAGTAGTCCGTCCTCGTTAAATTTAAAATCAGGCCCCCAAGCCACCTCCCAGTAGTATCCGTCCGGATCGGCAAAATACGCGTGATATCCGCCCCAAAACGCATCTTGGGGCTCCTTGACGATAGTGCCACCCGCCTTTTTTACTAGCTCTATGGTGCTATCCACGTCCTCTTTGTTTTTTACGTTATAGGCTAGCGTGATGCCGCCAAATCCGCTGCCCTTTGGCGGATTATTTTCGTCGATATCTCGCGCCAACGCGCCAAAGGGATAGAGCTCAAATTTGGTTCCGGACGTATTAAAAAAGCATACGGGCGGATTGTCCTCTTTGCAGTCCGTCTCAAATCCCAGGCCGTCTCTGTAAAATTTCAGCGCCCTTTGCATGCTTCGTACGCCTAGGCAGATGCAGGTTATTTTATTCATTTTAGCCTCCGATATTTTGGTTTATTATATCATTTTGGAGCTAGTGGTTTTGGGTCAAATTTGGCGTTATCAAACGAAGCAAGGCAGTTTAAAAATGCGAGTAAAATTTCAGAAAGCTAAATTTTATCCCCGTTTTGCATCTCAAATTCGTAAGCTTCATTTAAGATACGCACGAGAGTGTCGGATAGATAGGGCTGAACTAGCGTCCAAACGCGGATTTTTGGGTTTAAATTTATCGCCGCGTTCGTGGTTTTTAGCACGACTAGCGCGATCTTTTTTTCTATCAAAAGCGTAGCTAGAGCATCATCTATCTCGCGTAGCAGGCTCTCCTCGATAAAGACGACGTTTGGGCGAAATATCATATCCTCTATGTGGCGCTTTACGATACCCCACTCGTTGCTCGGCTTCACGTCGATACCGATAAATTCGAGATCTTTTTTGATGATATTAAATGAATAGGGGTTTGGCTCGGCGACGAGGGCGCTAAAATTTTTGGGATTTTTTATCTTAAAACTTTGCATGAGATCGAGCTTGTCGTCGCAAAGACGCAACGAAATCTCGGTGCTAATGCGTGCGCCGTGATCAAACTCAAATCTGATGCTTGAGCCGTTTTGCTCGGCTAGCGCCATCGCCGTTTCGTAGTATTTGCGGCTTTGCGCGTTCATATTTACGCGAGGCGTGCTTTTGCTCGTAAAAAAGTCATGATCGCAGTGGACGCTAAGTGTAAATTTGATGTTGTTTTTGTAGTAGTTCGAGAGTAAAAATTTGATCGTAACGGTCGAGTTTGAGACGTTTAAAAGGAAAATTTGAGCCATCGCGTCGATGAGCTTTGCAAGAGCCGCGATATCTGCGTAAAATAGCCTAGGATAGGCGATGTCGTAGTCTAGCAGCACGTAGTTCGTGTTTTTTTGCGCGTCCTCGTTTAGCGAGGATGCCAAAAACAGCAAACCGCCCGCGATATCGACTTTGGGTATCGTGTTTGCCTCGCTAGATTTGCTGGTCTCGCTCGTACCGTTTTTTTGCATAGTTTCTTTTTTTATCACGCCATTTGACCTTCTAAATTTATCCATAAAATAGCAACTGCCCAAAACCGCTATATAAAACGCGGCAAAAATCAGGAAAATATACGCGAAACTCACGGCTATATAACCAGCATCGCGTCGCCGTAGGAGTAAAATTTGTACTTTTGCTCCACGGCTGTTTTATAAATCCGCATAGTCTGCCTAAGCCCGACGAAACTCGTAACGAGCATGATTAGCGTCGATTTTGGTAGGTGAAAATTTGTCAGCAGGTAGTTTTGGCGGATGGGTTTGTTGTTTAAATTTAAAAACAGCCTGCACTCGCCGCTAGACTTGCCGCTTCTGGCAAACTCCTCTACGCAGCGCGTCACCGTCGTGCCTACGCCTAGGATCGGTCTGTTTGAGTTTATCAAATTTTGCGTATCTTGCGGGATATCGTAAAACTCCGCGTGCATCTTGTGCTGCGTGATATCCTCGCTCTCCACGCCCTTAAACGTCCCTGCGCCCACATGCAGGGTGAGGTAGGCTATCTCGCGGTCTTTGGCTAGGCGCGCTATCATCTCGTCGCTAAAGTGCAAGCTCGCCGTCGGAGCCGCCACCGCGCCCTCGTTTTTGGCAAACACGCTTTGATACCAGCTCTCATCGTCTTTGGTGTCGCTTCGTTTGATGTAGGGCGGCAGAGGCACGTGACCGATGCGAGATAGGACTCCATAAAGCGCGGCTGCGTCCAAAGGCTCGCCGTTTTGGCTAAATTTGACCGTGCGTGAGCCGTCTTCAAAGAGCTCGCAGACCTCGGCGGTCAAATTTTCGCCGAAATTTAAAACGCTGCCCGCGCGGACCTTACCTTTTATATAGACGCTAAATTTACCGTCCGCAAGCGGAGAGTTTAGCAAAAGCTCCGTCTCGCCGCTGCTTTGTTTTTTGCCGAAAATTCGAGCTTTTACCACCTTCGTGTCGTTAAAGATAATATCGCAAGGCGGTAAAATTTCAGGCAGATCGCCGAATTTTAGATGAGAGATTTTTTCGCTAGCTCGCTCGTAGACTAGCAGCCTCGCGTCCTCTTTGGGAAAGGTCGGGAAATTTGCGATTAGCTCCGGCGGTAGCTCGTAGTCGTAGGCGTCAAGCGAGTTTGGATTTAAAATTTGACTCATTTGGCTAGCCTACTTGCTTTCATGACTATTCGTCCTCTTTTTCTTCGTCGGTTTCCTGGTTGGGCTCTTCGTTTTTAGCTGGATTTACGCGGGCGGCTATAAAGATAGAAAGCCCGTAAAGACCGATGAGAGGAACAGCCATCAAAAACTGGCTGAGGATATCCGGAGGCGTCATAATCGCGGCAAATATAAAAATCACGACGATAGCGTAGCGGAATGAGTTTTTTAGCATCTTGTCATCGACTAGGCCGAGTTTGGCGAGAAAAAAGGTGATAACGGGAAGCTCAAACGCGATGCCAAATGCAATGACTAATTTCGTAAAAAAGCCGACGTAGCCGCCGATATTTAGCATCGCGGAAAATAGTTGTTGGCCGAAATTTATAAGAAATGCAAAACCGATAGGAACGACGACGTAGTAGCAAAACGCCGCGCCAACGAGAAACATAAAGGTCGCCGAGATCACGAAGGGTATGACGTATTTTTTCTCGTTTTCGTAAAGTCCAGGCGCTACAAACACCCAAAACTGCCAAAAAATAATCGGCAATGAAAACAAAAATCCAGTGAAAAATGCCACTTTCATCGCTACGAAAAACGGCTCTTGCACTTCGAGAAATACCATTTTTTGGTTATCGGGCAGAGTGTTTTGCAGCGGCGCGATGATAAAGTCTAAAATTTGATTCCAAAAGCTAAAGCACACTACAAACATCACGATCACGGTCATGACGCTGATG
>CALBNA010000014.1 GCA_937896205.1 uncultured Campylobacter sp.
GCAGCGTCAGATGTGTATAAGAGACAGTTTATCCTCTTTGTTTCGCACGATCGCCGTGACGTCGTAGCCTTGTTTTAGGGCTTCTTGCACCAAATTTGAACCTGATTTTCCGTTTGCTCCGATGATTGCTACTTTCATTGTTTCTCCTTTAAATTTGATTTGTTTGATCGCACATTTGGCGCCGTATGCCGCGCCGCGCAGTTTAAAATTTACGCCCGCATTTGTCGCGCGCCTCGCGAAATTTACAGCCAGCTTGGCTTTACATCCTCGTTTATCACGCCATCACTCATCGTGTATTGCTCCAGGCTGCCGCGTTTGGTCTGGATACAGATAAACTTCATCCCCTGCGCGCCCGCCTTGAAGCATCTTTTGCCGTCCGGATCGATGCGGATCGCGTCGCCCTCGCCCACCGCCGTCTCCTCACCGTCAATAAAAAGCGTGCCGCCGCCTTTTAGCACCAAGTAAAGCTCCTCGTTTTGCTTGTGCGAATGCACGAACGGCACGCTCGCGTTTGCGGGAAGCTCGTTGATAGAAAGCTCGCAGCCGCTTAAGTCTAGAGCTTCTTTTAGCTCGACTCTGGGTTCGTTTTTCGTTGAAACGATCTTGTAGTTTGACATCTTTTTCTCCTTAGATTTTTTTGTTGTAATGATATAGTTTACAACCGATGAGCGAAGTATAATAAAATTTTGTTGTAATATCAAGAGTTACAGCAAAAATTCCAAAATTTGACGCAAATTTTAAAATCGGCTAAAATCCGCGCGATTTTAAACAAAGGAATTTTATGCAAAATAGCGCATTTAAGACGCTAACGCTCATCGCAAAGAAAAATTTTAAAAAACTGTTCTTGACGTTTAGTTTGGTTTTGGCAGAAAACGGGCTGTTTCTCATCTATCCCGTACTAGCCGGCATCGCCATAAACGCCATCGTAGCGGGCGACACGATTTTGGCGCTTAGCTACTCGTGCATGGTGTTCGTGGGCTGGGGGCTTGGCTCGATTAGGCGGCGCGTGGATACGCAGGTGTTTACTAGGATATATGCAAGACTTGCCGTAAGCGTGATAATGAACGAAAAAAGAGCCGCAAAAGACGAAAGCGCCGTAATCGCAAGAGCAAATTTATCTCGCGAATTCGTGGATTTTTTAGAGCAGCATTTTCCCGTGTTTTTTACCTCGGTCGTCTCGATTTTCGGCTCGGCTATTATGCTTTTATTTATCGAGTTCTACGTGGGTTTGGCTGTTTTTGCCCTGCTTGCGGTTTTTGGAATGTTGCTACCCAAATACATCGCCAAAAACGACCGCTTGTATCTAAAACTAAACAACCAGCTAGAGCGCGAGGCAGGACGCATAAGCGCAGGCGATGAGCGCACGCTAAAGCGTCACTACGACGTGCTTTCAAAGCTTCGTATCCGTATCTCAAACAGAGAGGCGATGAGCTTTTTTATCATCGGCGCGAGCGCGGCGGCGATTTTTAGCTTGGCGATATTTTTGCTATCACACAAGCAGGCAAACGCGGGCCATATCTACTCGGTGCTTACCTACCTCTGGACGTTTGCGATCAGCTTAGATGACGCGCCGAGGCTGATAGAGGAGTTTAGCAAACTAAAAGATATCGGCAAGCGCGTGGATGCCGGACTAGAAGGCGATATAGATAAAATTTAGGCGCTTTTTTGGGTATAATCTAACTAAAATTTGCCAAAAAACGAGGTCAAAATGCACAAAAATCACGCCCACTGCGCACATTCGCACGCGTCAAACAAGGTCGTTTTAAGAAATTCTTTCTTTATAATATTCGCTTTTATGCTAGTCGAGGTCGCGGGCGGCTTAGCGACGAACTCGCTCGCCCTACTCTCCGACGCCGGGCACATGCTATCAGACGCCGCGGCGCTCGGGCTTTCGCTATTTGCGTTTAAATTCGGCGAACGCAAGGGCAATCTGCAAAAGACCTTCGGCTACAGGCGGATCGAAATTTTAGCCGCGACGATAAACGCCGTCACGCTCATCGTCATCGCCGTTTTTATCGTCATCGAGGCGGCGCGGCGCCTGCAAAATCCGCCAGAAGTAGCCACCACTGGGATGCTTATCATCAGCACGCTGGGTCTTGCCGTAAATATCGTCGTGGCCTATTATATGCTGCGCGGCAGCGACGTGAGAGAAAACGTCAATATGCGCGGAGCCTACCTACACGTCCTGGGCGACGCCCTGGGCTCGGTGGGCGCGATCGCGGCGGCTTTGGCGATGATGTGCTTTGGCTGGGGCTGGGCGGACGCGGCGGCTAGCGTGCTCGTGGCCGCGCTCATCGTAAAAAGCGGCTGGGGCGTGCTAAAAGACAGCCTAAACATCCTGATGGAGGGCTCGCCAAAGGGCGTGTGCCTGGACGGGCTCGTCGCGCAGATCAGGGGCGTGGACGGCGTGCTTTCGGTGCATGACCTGCACGTCTGGAGCATAACAAGCGGCGCAAACGCGCTCACGGCGCATATCGTGGTCAGCGGCGAGCTGAGCGTGCGCGAAGCGGAGCGGATCATGGCCGAAGTATCGCACGAAATGGAGCATCTGGGCATCACGCACACGACGCTACAGCTTGAGAGCAGCGACAACGAATGCGCTGACGAGCTAATCTGCGAAGTAAGATCAAGCGATACGGGCGGGCATTTGGGGCATAGTCATTAAATTTGACGAGAAATTAGGCAAGCGTTTATACAAGTCAAATTTGAACGAAATAGACCCTGTCTCTTATACACATCTGACGCTGCCGACG
>CALBNA010000015.1 GCA_937896205.1 uncultured Campylobacter sp.
GGCAGCGTCAGATGTGTATAAGAGACAGGATAAATTCCGTCGGCAAAAACGGCTTTGGCAGTATCCTGTCGGCATTTTCAAAGGTCGGAGAATTTTTAGAAGAAAGGTATAAAATTTTATTTGCGAATTCTTTTAGGTTCATCTCTTTTGCGTCGATATCGCTGTCGATGATAAGCACGTCAAAAACGCCGCTAAGCTCGCTGGCGTCGCCGATCTCGACGTATTCGTAACCCATTTTGCTAAGAGCCAGCGTCGCCAAACGCGATACCGCGGGATTGGCGTTTACAAGAACGATTTTCACGAATTCTCCTTTTTATACCTAAAAAACGTATTTTAAAACATTTTCCATTACTTCAAGCTTAGTTTTAGAAAAATAGCGACGGAAGATCGTTGATAACGCGAAGCACGAGCTGCCTAAAAAGCTCCATCATGCCCGCTAGTATAGCGATCAGCACGGCAAAGCCAATCGTGATCTTGATCGGATAGCCAACGACCAGTAGGTTAAACTGCGGCATCGTCTTCATCAACATACCGAAAATCAAATCAGAAAGCAGCGAAAGCGCCAAAATCGGGAAGGAAATGATAAATCCAAAAGTAAATAAATTTATCATGGACTTTGAGGCGTACTGCACTATATCGGGACTCGGGTAAAAGCCGCCTAACGGAACGTGCGTAAGCGAATTTGAGATAAAAAGCAGGATAAGATGATGCCCGTCAAAGGCCAAAAAAGTCATAAGAGCGAGGAAATTTATGATATTTGAGATAACTGGCGAGCTAAGGCCGGTCTGTGGGTCCAGCACCGAAGCCATCGAAAAGCCCATGATCATCGATATCTGCTCGCCAGCTAACTGCAAACTGGCAAAAACGATGTGAAGCAGCAGTCCTGCGCAAACTCCCAGCGCCGCCTCGCTCACGATATCTACGGCTAGATAGTAAATCTCGCCACTTTTGATACTGGCAAGCGGAAACAAAAATAGCGTTAGCAGAAACGAAAACGCAGTCTTGACGCTCATAGGGATCTGCTCATGCCCGTAAAACGGGAAAAACAGCATCAGCCCGCCTATACGCGCAAACAGCAACATAAAAGTGATGACGCGCTCGGGCGCAAAAAACTCGACTAGCTCCACCTGACTCTTTCGTTTTAAATTTAAATGCCGTTATTTTAGGGTTAAATCCTTGAAAATTCGGTAAATTTAAAAGCCAAATGAAAACGTGCGGAAATTTTAGCTAGATTAGGCGCGGTAAATGCTGCTTTGAGCGCTAAAATTATACACGCAGTTGCCCATTTTAAAATTCAGGCGGTTTAAATT
>CALBNA010000016.1 GCA_937896205.1 uncultured Campylobacter sp.
GTATCGGCTGGGACTGGTGTAAGGTGCGCGCCATGGGCGGCAGCATCGACGGACATAAAAATGCAGCCGGCGGCATCATCCCGTTTCTAAAAGTCACAAACGACATCGCCGTCGCCGTCGATCAGCTAGGCACGAGAAAGGGCGCGATAGCCGTCTACGTCGAGCCGTGGCACATGGATGTGAGCGACTTCCTGGATCTACGCAAAAACTCGGGCGAAGAGCGCCGCAGAGCACACGAGCTGTTTCCGGCGCTTTGGATAAACGACCTTTTCATGAAACGCGTCAAAGAAAACGCGCGATGGAGTCTCTTTGATCCCGCAGAGGTCGCCGATCTGTGCGATCTATACGGCGATGAGTTCGAGGCACGCTACCTAGCATACGAAAACGACGAAAATATCCAAAAAAACGTCGTCATGGCAAAAGAGCTGTGGAAGAAAATTTTAACTAGCTATTTTGAATCAGGCATGCCGTTTTTGTGCTTTAAAGATAATGCCAACAAAGCCAATCCAAACGACCACGATGGCATCATCAGGAGCTCAAATTTATGCACCGAAATTTTCCAAAACACGCAACCAAACTACTACAAGATCAAGATCACGTTTGATAACGGCTCCGAGCGGCTATTTGACGAAGAAGAAGACGTCACGGTCGATAGCGGCATAACCAAAAAGGCCAAAAAGCTAAGCGCGCTAGATAGCATCGGCGGCGAGCAAATTTTCATCGTCGAAAAAGAAAGCGTCGAGGGCAAAACCGCCGTGTGCAACCTCGCGAGCATAAATTTAAGCAAAATCAACAAAAAAGAGGACATCGAGCGCGTCGTACCGATCGCCGTACGCATGCTAGATAACGTCATCGATCTAAATTTCTACCCGCACAAAAAAGTCAAGCACACCAACCTAGCATCCCGCTCGATCGGCCTTGGAGTCATGGGCGAGGCGCAGATGTTAGCCGAGCGCGGCGTGAAATGGGGCAGCTACGAGCACCTAGCGCTGATCGATAGCGTGATGGAAAACATAAGCTATAACGCCATCTACGCCAGCTCAAATTTAGCGGTAGAAAAGGGCGTTTATCCGCTCTTTGAGGGCTCAAAGTGGAGCAGGGGAGTGATGCCTATCGATACGGCAAACGCAAATGCCAAAGCGCTTCTAAACGACAGAGGCGGGCTATTTGACGAGAACGCCTGCGACTGGAGCAAACTGCGCGAAAAGGTCAAAAAAGACGGTATGAGAAACGGCTATCTGATGGCGATCGCGCCGACGTCGAGCATCAGCATACTCGTGGGCACCACGCAGACGATCGAGCCCGTGTATAAGCGCAAGTGGTTCGAACACAACCTAAGCGGCATGATACCAAACGTCGTGCCGAATCTCAGCCCTGAGACGTGGCAGTTCTATACGCCTGCCTACGAGCTAGATCAGCGCGTACTCGTGCGTGCCGGCGCCATCCGCCAAAAGTGGATCGACCAAGGCCAGAGCCTAAATATTTTCATGAGCCTAGACAAAGCTAGCGGCGGATATCTGAGCGAAATTTACACGCTAGCGTGGGAGCTGGGACTAAAATCGACTTACTATCTACGCTCCGAAAGCCCTGATAGCGAGAAGCTAAACAACGTCGCCGATCGCTCGATCGAGTGCGAGGGGTGTCAGTAAAAGGCAAAAGGATTAACATATGAAACTAGATAGATTTGAAATAAAAAATTTTCGTTCAATAAAAGACATGACGATAAATATTGAAGAGAGAAATGGTAAAAAATGTATAATATTAGTAGGCAAAAATGAGGCTGGAAAAAGTAATATATTAAAAGCTATATCTGCGGTATTTAATGGATATAAGGTTAGCATAAAAGATCAAAGAAAAACGGCTTCGGATAATGATGAATATTATATTGATGCTATCTTTAAGCTTACAGAAAAAGAAATTAGTGATATTAAAGAAAAATTCATCGAAGAATACCATATAGAAAGCTTAGATATTTTTGAAAATAATTTAAGTATTGCAAGCTTTATTCAAGAAACTTTTAGTGAAATGATATTAACATTGAGTATAAAAGATAATGCGAAACCGAGATTAATATACTGTACATATGAAGAATTAAATGATAAATATAAAGTATCTAACTTATTCTACTATAGTACAGATAATCGGCAAATTACAAAATTAGAAGGCGAAAGTAATAGTTCTTTGCTTGAGCCTTTGACATATGATTACATAGAGAGAATTGTGTTTGAAATAATAAAAAATATAATACACATAGAGGATATTCATAGGCGAGTTATATTTTGGGAGTATAGCGATAGTCATTTATTACCACCTAACGTAAATATAGAAAACTTTAAAAATAACCCAGATATATGTCTGTCTCTTATACACATCTGACGCTGCCGAC
>CALBNA010000017.1 GCA_937896205.1 uncultured Campylobacter sp.
AATTTGACGCCCAAAATTTCTCAAATCATTACTTCCAGTTGTGATATTTGCTGATTTTAATAAACATCACGATCTTTTTTAACTCTGGCACGTCGCTTAGAGCCTGCATTTTATGCCATATTTGCCTTTTTAGAGCTCAGCGCGAAGCAAAACTTTATCGTGTGCAAAGCCTCCGTTTGGCGCGCTGTACCATGAAGTCGCGCCGTATTTTGAAAGATCAAAGGTTTCGGCTACAGCGCTCAAATTTTGCTTTAGCTCGTTCATTTCGCCGCCTTTTGCGTAGCTTATTTCACGGTTTTGCATGGATTTTAGCGCTACTTTTAGCAAGATTTTTTCGCCCGTACAGGCCGCTTTTTCCTCTTCACTCGTACCAATTGGCTCAGGGACGCCTTGCGTCGTATAACCGTAGTATCCGGCCAGTTTAGCAGCTATAGACTTCTCTTAAAACCACTTCGTAAACGCATCGCTGCCGTATTCCAGGAAGGCCTCTTCGCTGTGTTTTTCTTCCTCTTTTTGCTTTTGCGGATCTTGTGCGTAGATGAAACTTATCTCGTAGATACCGGCCTTTTTGACGGTAAAATTTATGTCGGTTGCGCTAACGGCCTCAGGCATGCCGACCCTTTATAAATGCCGTCATCAAGCGCATCGTCGCCTAAAAAATCAAATCCGTAATAAGTAGCTGAATAAAAAACGCCGCAAAAAAGCAGCAAAAATAGGCAAAATTTGATCTTTAAATTTGAGGTTTTATCTGTTTGGCGCGTAGGTTTTTACCTCATATAGTAAAAAATCATACACGCGCTGCTGCACGAGACCTTCGTGTTCGTCGGCGTCTATGAGCCTGCGCAGATGCTCGAAGTCGATCTTTAGCGCGTAGTTTTTGTTTGCTCTGATGGCCTGATCGATCGCTAAGAGCAAGCTATCAAGCGTCATCGGGTCTTTGCGTTTGATGCGGGAAACATACTCTCTGGTAGTTTCGATAAGTACGCGTTTGCGGTTCTCGTCACTGCCGTAAATTTCGCTTGATATGTCGTATAAATTTGCAAAATCGTCCTCTTCGGGATTGAGCTTGGCTGAGATGATAGCCGCGAAGATCTTCGCGCGAAACTCCAGCGAGCGGTGGTGATAGACCAAAAACTCCCTAAACAACGACAAAAATTTACATTTTATATCAAATCCCATGCTGCCGCCTAAAATATATTTAAGTAAAATTTGAGTAAAATCGCTCTTGCCCTTTCTTAGACCTGTGCAATGTCTCTTCTAGGCACCGCTTCAGGGTGGGAACACAGCAGAGCACTTAGGCTAGGCGTGTGCCGCAGTCATCTGAGAGAGGGTTTTTAAACCTGCAAAAGCGAAAAATGCTCCTTAAAATCATCGCAAACTTTTAAAAAATTCACTCCGTCCAAGCTCTGATTTTTCTGGAAAAATTTATCCATATTATTAAAGCCTTCGGTTAGTTCGTTTGACTTCACGCCGTAGCTGATCGATATCCCCGCCTCGAAAAACGCCGCTAGTTTATCGC
>CALBNA010000018.1 GCA_937896205.1 uncultured Campylobacter sp.
GAAAAACGCATTTTTATCCAAAATTTTAAACGAAAAAATGAAAGCCGCAATCTCTAAAAATAGCGCGATCGGGTTTTTGACGCTCGGGTTTTTAAACGGGCTGCTGCCGTGCGGAGTGGTTTATTATTTTTTAGCTTTAGCAGTAGCTAGCGGCAGCGGAGCAAAGGGCGCGGCGATCGCGGCTACGTTTGGCGCGGTTAGCTTTTTTGCGATGAGTTTTTACGCGCTGGTTTTAAAGGCCGTGAGCGAAAAATTTAAAAAACACGCGCTAAATTTAAGTGGCGCGGCGATAATAATTTACGGAATTTATCTATCTTTTATAGGATTTACGGCGAGCAATGGATAACATCAAGGAAAGATTCAGGCAGTATCAAGAGGCTATCGAGACTAGTAATATCGTCTCAAAGACCGACACGAACGGCACTATCACCTTCGTAAACGATGAGTTTTGTAAGATGTCGGGCTTTACGCGCGAGGAGCTAATCGGCGCAAATCACAACATCGTGCGCCATCCCGAGGTGCCAAAGGAGGTTTTTGCGCGGCTTTGGGATACGATTTTAGCCAAAAAAGTACACAAAGGCACGATAAGAAACCGCACCAAGGACGGCCGCGACGTCTATCTAAACACGACTATCATCCCAATTTTGGATTTAAGCGGGCAGATCGAGGAGTTTCTTGCGATCAGGCATGACGTGACGGACGTGATAAACCTAAATAACGAGCTTGAAAAGACGAAAAAAGAGCTACTAAATTTAAACGAAAATCTCGAAAACAGAGTCGCCGAGCAGACGGCCAAGCTCGTAAATTTAAACCAAAATCTAGAAAATTTGGTGAAAGCCGAGATCAAGAAAAACGAGGAAAAGACCAAAATGCTCTTTTTGCAGTCGCGTCTAGCCTCGATGGGCGAGATGATCGCAAACATCGCTCACCAGTGGCGCCAGCCGCTAAACGAGCTTAGCATTACGCTTTTTAAGCTAAAAGAGAGCGTGAAGTCAAACGAGAAATTTGAAGCCGGCTACGAGCACGCAAAGCGCGTAATAAAGGGCATGTCGCAGACGATCGAGGATTTTAGAAACTTTTTTAACGTCGAGCGCGAGAGGGAGCTTTTCTTGCCCTCGTCAGCGGTAGAAAACGCGCTAAAAATGGTGCAGGGAACCTACGAAAAAGAGGGCATAGACGTAAATTTGAAGCTAAAAAGCGAAGGTCAAATTTACGGCTTTGAGTCGCAGCTTTGTCAGGCCGTGATTATCCTACTTTCTAATGCCAAAGATGCGCTGGCAAATAAAAAAGACGATAAAAAAGTAACGCTAACGTTAGAAACAAAGGATAAATTTGCTATCATAAGAGTAACGGATAACGCCGGCGGTATAAAAGACGAGATAATGGACAAGATTTTTGAGCCGTATTTTACCACGAAGCACCCGAGTGCGGGTACTGGGATCGGTCTATATATGCTAAAAAGCATAGCTAAAAATCACGGTGGAAGCGCCGGCGCTAAAAACGTAAAATTTGGAGCGGAATTTGAGATAAAACTGCCGCTAAAGGATGGAAAATGAAAAATTTTAAAGAGCTAACGCTACTGCTAGTCGAGGACGAGGATGGCATAAGGGAGTCGATGCAAGAGGTTTTTGGCGGCGTATTTCAAAAGGTCATCTCGGCCTCAAACGGCGACGAAGGTCTTAAGAAATTTAAAAAATTTAGCCCCGACATCGTGATAGCTGATATCATGATGCCTATCATGGACGGGCTTGAGATGTCAAGGCAGATAAAAGAGTTCTCAAAAAACACGCCCGTAGTGATCCTAAGCGCATATAGCGAAAAAGAAAAGCTGCTAAAAGCTATCGACGTAGGCATCGATAAATACGTGATCAAGCCTATCGACATGGACGAGCTTTTCGTCGTGCTAGAGCAGATCGTAAAAACCAAAATCATAGGCGCCGATATCATCGAGATTTCTGGCGGATATTCGTTTAATCAAACCAAAAAAGTGCTCGTAAAAAACGGCGTAGAGATCGCGCTAACTAAAAAAGAGCTGGCCTTCATCTCTCTTTTAGTTAAACGCATCGGCACGCTCGTTTTAACCGAGGAGATCAGAAACGTGGTGTGGTTTGGCGAAAAGGTAAACGATCCTGCCGTTAGGACATTTATCAAGCGAATACGCGATAAAGTGGGCGCCGGACTCATCAAAAACTCGCCGGGTCTTGGCTATAAAATCGAGCTAAAAAAGTAAAATTTGAAACGTAAATTTAGGTCGGTTAAGCGATTTTACACTAAAAATCTAATAAAATAACAATCTAATAACAAAATAAACAAAGGAGGATATCGATGCGACTAGACAGGGCGCTAAGCTACGACTACACGGTCGCCAAGTATTTTATGTTCGCGACGATACTGTTTGGGATAGTCGGTATGAGCGTCGGCGTTTTCATAGCGTTTCAGATGGCGTACCCGGACTTAAACTATCTCGCGGGCGAATACGGCACCTTTAGCCGCCTAAGACCGTTGCACACGGCAGGCGTGATATTTGGATTTATGCTTTCGGGCGTTTTTGCGACGTGGTACTATATCGGACAGAGGGTTTTAAAGGTCTCTATGAGCGAGTCGCCGTTTTTGATGGCGGTAGGCAAGCTGCACTTTTGGATATATATGCTGGTTATGGCAGGCGGCGTATTTAGCCTGCTTGCCGGCGTTAGCACGTCAAAAGAGTACGCCGAGCTAGAGTGGCCGCTAGATATCGGTGTGGTCGTGCTTTGGGTGCTTTGGGGCGTTAGTATATTCGGCCTTATCGGTATCCGCCGCGAGAGAACGCTTTATATCTCGGTTTGGTATTTTATCGCTACGTTTCTCGGTATCGCGATGCTTTATCTGTTTAACAACATGGCCGTGCCGACCAAGCTGGTTTCGGGATACGGCAACTGGTGGCACTCGGTCTCGATGTATGCGGGCGCAAATGATGCGCTAGTGCAGTGGTGGTACGGGCATAATGCCGTGGCGTTTGTATTTACCGTGCCGATAATCGCTCAAATTTACTATTTCCTCCCTAAAGAGAGCGGTCAGCCGATATTTTCCTACAAGCTTTCGATTTTCTCGTTTTGGAGCCTCATGTTCCTTTATCTTTGGGCGGGCGGACACCATCTGATCTACTCTGCGGTGCCCGACTGGATGCAGACGATGGGTTCTGTGTTTTCGGTGGTTTTGATACTGCCGTCTTGGGGATCTGCGATAAATATGCTTCTAACGATGCGCGGCGAGTGGCAGCAGCTTAGAGAAAATCCTCTTATCAAATTTATGATTTTAGGCTCGACGTTTTATATGTTTTCTACTCTTGAGGGGCCGATTTTAGCGATCAAATCAGTAAACGCCCTAGCGCACTTTACCGACTGGGTGCCGGGCCACGTGCACGACGGTACGCTAGGCTGGGTCGGATTTATGACGATGGCAGCGCTTTATCACATGACGCCTCGAGTGTTTAAACGCGAAATTTACTCGAAATCCTTGATGGAAATTCAGTTTTGGATACAGACTATCGGCATCGTGCTTTATTTTTCATCGATGTGGATCGCGGGCATCACGCAGGGTATGATGTGGCGCGCGACCGACGAATACGGAAATTTGGCCTATTCGTTTATAGATACGGTAATAAACATCGTGCCGTACTACTGGATCAGAGCCGTGGGCGGACTGCTCTATCTGCTAGGATTTTTCATCTTTGTTTATAACATCTACAAGAGTTTTGGCGCCAAAGCGCTCGTAAAAGAGCCGCTAAGCGCGAGTCCTGCGGGCGTAAAGGAGGTTGCTAATGTTTAGTTGGTTAGAAAAAAATCCCTTCTTTTTTGCGGTTATGGTTTTTGTGATCATCGCCTATGCGGGCGTGATTGAGATTTTGCCTGATTTTGCCAACAGAGCTAGGCCGCTTGAGGGCACCAAGCCGCCGACGGTTTTACAGCTTGCGGGCAAACACGTGTATATGAAAGATAGCTGTAACGCCTGCCATACGCAGCAAATTCGCCCTTTTAAGGCAGAGACCGACAGATACGGCATGTATTCGCTAAGCGGCGAGTATGCGTTTGACCGTCCGCATCTTTGGGGATCAAAGAGAACCGGCCCCGATCTTTGGCGCGTGGGTAACTACCGCACTACCGACTGGCACGAAAATCACATGAAAGAGCCGACCTCTGTGGTGCCGGGCTCCATAATGCCCGCTTACAAGCATCACTTTAGCAACAACGCCGACATCGAGACGGCATACGGCGAGGCGGTAACGACGAAAAAGGTATTTGGCGTACCGTACGACGTAGAGGGCATGCCAAAACTCGGCACCTACGAGGAAGCGCAAGCGGCCGCCAAAGAAGAAGCCGCCGCTATAGTTGAAGAGATGAAGGATGAAGAGGTCAAAAAGGCCTTTGAGCGCGGAGAGATCCGCGAGATAGTGGCGCTCATCGCCTATCTAAATAGCTTAAAATAGGCAAATTTATGGACGCGCAAACTCTAAGAGAGCTCCAAGGATACGGAGCTTTTATCTTTCTAGCCGTGTACGCCGCGCTTCTTTACGGATACTATTTTCATCTATATAGATCCGAAAAGAGCGGCAGGCGAAACTACGAAAGATACTCCGACCTCGCCCTAAAAGACGGCATCGACGAGGAAATTTTAGAGTCTGCGTCCATAGAGCAAAACGCTAAAAAGGAAAAATAATGCAATGGTTTAATTTAGAAGATAACGTAAATTTACTGGGGCTTATCGGAGCTATTGCTATCGTTTTGGCCACGGCTTTCGTCGTAAGTCGCTTGGTCGGGCAGATGAAGGTAGCAAAACCTAAGGCCGAGCTTAGCGAGCATAGCTGGGACGGCATAGGCGAGTACAAAAACCCTCTGCCGCTGGGCTGGGCGGTCGTTTACGTGCTGGTTATCGTTTGGGCTTTGTGGTATATGCTAGCAGGCTATCCGCTAAACTCATACTCGCAGATTGGCGAATACAACGAGGAAGTCGCCGCTGCGAATGCTAAATTTGAAAAGAACTTCGCAAATCCGGACGCCAAGACGCTTCACGCGATGGGCGAGAGCGTGTTTTTGGTGCAGTGCTCGGCCTGCCACGGTATCACCGGCGACGGCATAAACGGCAAGGCCGCAGACCTTTCCAAATGGGGCAGCGAAGAGGGTATATATGATACGATAATAAACGGTTCAAAAGGCCTTGAGTACCCGATGGGCGAGATGCCTGCGGGTATGGCGGACGAGGAGGGCGCAAAGGCGATCGCGGCCTACATCGCTAAGGAAATTTCAGGCATAAAAAAGACTAAAAACGAAAATTTGGTAGCTAGCGGCAAGGAGCTTTTTGCGACCTGCGCAGCCTGCCACGGCGAGGACGGCAAAGGCATGGATGGCATGAGCCCCGATCTAACCAAATACGGCACGGCGTCATTTGTCGAGGACGTGCTTCAGCGCGGCAAAAAAGGCGCTATCGGCGTGATGCCTAAATTTAACGACGGCAGGCTAAACGCCTTGCAGCAAAAAGCGGTCGGCGAGTACGTTATCTCGCTTTCTAAAGGAGAATAAATGGAAAACACGAATCGAAACGTTTTCGGCCTCCACGGCGTGACGGGGTTGCTCATAGCGACCGGGCTACTGCTAGCGATCCTAGCGACGCTTACGTACTACGCGATAAAGCTCCAGCAAGAAGTCGCGCAAAAGCCATACACGCTAAACGTCTCCGAGCTAAAGATGAAAAGCGCGGATAACGCCAAGCAAGTGCGCGTGAAGGAGTAGCCATGCAAGCGTTTTTAGAAAAAATCATCGTCGCGGGACTCATTGCGGCGGCGGCATTTACGGCGTGGGCGGTGCTAACGCCAAATCACCTTTTTGTGGGATGAAATTTGATAAATCAAGAGGCGCAAACTCGGCCGCCTCTTTTCAAATTTTAGGCTTAAATTTAGTCGGCGCACCTTGCTTGTTGCGCAAAAAAGTGCGACTAGGCCGATGAAGCTTATAAATTTCACTCGCTCAAATTTGACTGCGCTCGCTTTTTTGCGAGGCGTTAAATTTACAAGGGGCTTTTTAAATTTAAATTTGAGCGCACTTTGCCGCTTTTCTGCGCTCAAATTTGCAAATTTGACCCGCGCATTTTTTATCTTTTTGCTTTTTATTTTTTACGGCGCGGCGACTTTACAGGGTTCAAATTTGCCTCGCGAGATAGTCTTGGTAAATCAACATATATTAAGCCCCGCCGTAAGCGAGAAAATCGTGGTTTTAGGCGAGGAGCTAGCAAGTAAAAGCGGCGTGTTTGCGGGGGTCGCGGTTTATGAGAGCCTAGGGGGCAAAACGATAAAAGAAGCGGCCGCGCAGCTAAATTTGACCCCGCCTTACGCGCTTTTGATGCTTGCTAAGGCTGAACACAAGGTGGAAATTTTTGCCGACCCGCAGACGCTTAAGCTTTTTGATAAAGAGAAAATTTTAAGCCCATACCCAAGCTCGGGCTCGATTTTGCCGATACTAGCGTCAAAAAACGGCAAAGATATCTTTAACGCCGCCGTGCTAAACGGCTACGCCGATCTTGCCGAGCAGATCGCCGCGAGCAAAGGCGTGAGCCTGCAAAACGCTATCGGTAGCCAAAACCGCCGCATGCTTGATGCGTTTAGGATTTTCATCTACGGCTCTATCGCTCTTGTCGTTTGCGCCGCCGCGTTTAGAAAATTTAGGAGGAAAAATGGCTAAAAACTACTGGCCTCACGCTATCGTCGGCTCGCTTATTTTGATAGTCGCCTCCTGCGTAGCGACCATCATTCTGGCCGTCAAAAACCCCGTGGAGATGGACGGCTTTTACTTTGAGCGATACCAAAACGTCGATGAAAATATAAACGAGATCGAGGCTAGCCCTGTCTCTTATACACATCTCCGAGCCC
>CALBNA010000019.1 GCA_937896205.1 uncultured Campylobacter sp.
TGCTTTTTCTGGCTTTTTGCGTATTTCTTGCCTATGTAAACGCTAACGACGCACAAAAATGGGCGAGCGAGATCACGGCGGGCAAACAGATACCTACGGGTAAATTTTTAACCTTTTATCTCAATAAAGACGATTCAAAAAATGTAGTTTTCTCTGAAACGGTCGAAAATATAAATTTAAATTTTGCTTACGACGAGTTTCATAAGATACCTTCCGAAAAATTTATCGCCTACTGGGTTGGAAATTTCGATTTCAAACAAGACGCGCAAAAGATGATTTTAGCCGATTTTAGTTGGGCGAATTTACGTATCGCGGTGGACGGCGAGCAGATATTCGACTCCGAAAACGCCGGAAGCAAAGCTCTTGTGCATAAATTTAACAAGGGACACCACAAGATAGAAGTTTGGTTCGTCAACAACTGGCACACGACTAACCTTTTAGTAGATTTTAAAGATGAACCGAAATTTCACAAACAAAGCGAAGTGGTCACGAAACTAAAAGGTCAAAAATTTGATATCTGGCTCGCTGCCGTTTACGACAGCGACGCACAGGATAATAAGGTAGTCGTAACGCTAAACAAATCGCAAAAACCGCTCGTGGTGATGTTAAGCTCCTATCGCGCCGTGCGCTGGGAGGTATCAAATCCGCACGGCAATAGAATTTTGGCCGCACTAGTTTATAATCCAATCAGTAGTATAAATTTAAATAAAAATGTTTACTTTATGGACGAACGCATATACGACGAAGATATGGAGATAAAATGCCATTGTTCAAACGGCGGAGCGCACTTTCACTGCGAAGGCGGAGACATAAATAGCAAAAACGATCGTGTCAAAAAAGAGTTTGGACAAAATTTAGGCGGTTTTAGCGGTTCCCATAACGCTATTATGCTAAATTTGCCGAGCGTTTTGATAGATGAAAGCGTATTGGCTAAGGGTATAGAGTCAAAAAAGTTAATCGAAGCCGAGCGCGAAAAATGCCGAAAAAGCGGCAAAATAAACGACGCTTTTAAGTAGTTTAAAAGCTAAATTTTACGCCTAAAGGGTTACGGGCGAGTCAAAATACTCTAGCTCGCCTTTTACGGTACGAAATAGTCTATTGCTTTAAAATTATTTTGGACGCCTTATGCGGTAAAATTTAAGAACTAGCGATCATTTATCGTCTTGATTTTAGGCTGCCGTTGCTATTTAGTCAAACATTTTACACTCCGCCTGGCTTACTAAAATTTAACGAAAATCTTTGCCGCCATCGCCCACGCGGCGAGTTTAGCCTCGTCTTTTAAGCTTCCAAATATATTTAGGATTTTTTATTTGTTTCCTTGCTCGCCAATATTTAGCCGTTGCGCTGCAAGGACAAAAATAGCCCAAGCGAGCAAATTCACCGTTAAACGGCCAAACTCCGGCCTACTTTATCAAATTTACCGCCACAGCCCCGCCCTACTCGCCTAGCTTCTGCGCTAATTTTTCCCAAAGCTCGCTTAAGCCTAGGATATCGTTATGACCGGCATTTAGCTCGTAAATTTTATCTCCGGGTTTTAGAAATTTAAATAGCCTGCGCGAGTTATCCACGCCGATTAGCTCGTCATGCTCGCCGTGAAATGTCGTCACCGGCCCGCCAAAACCGCCGACAAACTCAAACGTAGGGATTTTGTATTTGATTAAAAATTTCGGCACAAAGGGCATTTTCTCCCGCGCTAGCTCCTCTAGGCTAAAATAGGGCGCGATCAAAATCAGCCACTTAGCGCCGTATTTCTGTGCCGCGCGAGCCGCTAGCCCGCTACCCACCGAGTAGCCCAGCGCCGTAACCTCGCCCGCGTCATACCCCCGCAAAACCGACTCCATCATCACGTCCGCATCCGCGTAAAGCTGCTCCTGCGAGCTTATCTCGCCGCCGCTCTTGCCGTAGCCTCGGTAGTCAAACAGATAAAAATCATAGCCCAAATCCGTAAAATACCGCGCATACTTGCCCCAGCCTTGCAGATTGCCCGCATTACCGTGGAAAAATATCACCGCGCCGTTTTTCGCTTTTCGTTCACCGTTCGCATCGCTATAAATTTGCTCGCCGTCCCTACTCTGCGCTAAAAATTTTAGCCCGCCTATCCACGTGCCATCTGCATCTAGTCTTATCTCCTCAAACGGCTGGTCAAAGCTAAAATCATGGTTTGGCTCAAGCTTGCTCGGGAAAAATATCAGCCGTTCCTGAAAAAAATAAAGCATCGCCAAAACCGCGACATATAACACGCAAAGCACAATACAAAGCCGAAAAATTACGTTCATTTTTACCTTTCAAATTTGCCTGTGCCGGACTTTATCTATCCGAAAAATACCTTAATTCTCTCGCCGCCATCGCTTCCAAATTTCTCCTGCGCCGCTAGCCTGATCTCACCTGCTAACCGCTCAAAATAGCCGTCCTCGCCGAAAAGATAAATTTGCTTATAAAGCGGCAAAAGCGCGGGGAAATTTCGCCCGATGAAAGCTAAAATTTTATCCCTAAAATTAGGATAGAGATTTAGCCTATCAAACCAAATCTCATCCGCCGCGTCGCCGTAACGAGATATGATATCAAAAACAGGCGTGATCTGCGGGAAAATCGGAGCGACGAATATATAGGTTTTCACTCCCGCGGCGCGCAGCTTTTTTATAGCCGATATCCTTGCTGCGACGGGACTTGCGCGAGGCTCGAGCATGCGGCGTAAGCTTTCGTCTATCACGCTCAAACTCACGCCTACGCGGACGTTTGGCATGGTTTGTAGCAGGTCTATATCGCGCGTCACGAGGCTTGATTTGGTTAAAATTTGCAGGTTTATATCCGAGCCCGCAACCGCCTCGAGGACTTTGCGCGTAACACCAAAGCGCGCCTCGTACGAATTATAGCAGTCTGTAACCGAGCTCATAAATACGCGCTCGCCCCCGTGCAAGCCCACAAATTTAACCAAGCTCGCCGTATCAAATTCCTTCGCGTCCAAAAACTCGCCCCATGCCTCCTCGTGCCCCGTGACGCCGCGCATAAACTCGGCGTAGCAGTAGATGCAGCCGTACGGGCAGCCTACGTACGGGTTGATCGCGTAGCCGCCGCTGCCGATTTTGGAGCGCGAGAGGATATTTTTGGCGCGGATTTTTGCGACTTGCATTTGATTTTTGCCTTTGATTGCGTGGATTTTATGAGGGATTTTAGCGAAAATTTGGACTTTAAGCTAAAACGACGCAGTTTTACCGATAAAAAGATAAACTTATCAAATCTAAGCTCGTTTTATAACCTACCCAAGTAGCACGCTACGCCTTTTTGCCGAAGTTTATACTGATTTTAAACGACTTTTTGGCAAAATCTACGATTTAAAAAGTCAAATTTAAGGAAAAATATGCTTGAAGTAAAAAATTTATTGATGAGATTT
>CALBNA010000020.1 GCA_937896205.1 uncultured Campylobacter sp.
TCTCCGCATAGGCAATTTTAGCAGCCATTGCTCCTTGCTCCTTAAAACGCCGTTATCGTCGCCAAAAGGCCAAAGATGATGCCGGGCAAATTTGCAGCTGAAAGTGGATAGTCTTTTTTGGCTTTTAGCAGGCCGTAGCTAGTCCAGATCGTGCAGTTTATCGCTGCGGCTAGAGGCTGGATAAAAGGCGTTTTGTTGCCCTCAAGGTTGCCCATTATCTGCGGGATATAGGAAATATACATAATGACCGACAGACACGTGCCTATCCAGCCTAAAATTTGTAAATTTTTCTCGCTCATTTTTTCTCCTTTGAAATAAAGGCGGCATTATATCCTTTTAAGTTGTGATAATCAAGCGCTAAATTTGCCCGCGGCGGGCGCGAATTTGCGCTAAAGCAAAGCTAAATTTAGTAAAATACGCCGATTTTAAAGGAGGACGAAATGGCTTACGTAACCTACGACAAGGCAAAATGGCACTGGGGCGCGGCAAATGCGCCGACAGATATCCCGCAGGAAAACGGCGCGACGCACATCGCGTTTTTCTTCCGCTGGTGCGTGGAGCGCAAGCTCTATTCCAAGGACTTTGCGGCAGACTTTGCAGACGATATAGCGCGGATGGACGATAGTTTTGATTACCGCCGGTATTTTTTGGGCGCCATGGACGGCGTGCTAAGCAGCGACGAGCTAAATACCGCAGGCAAGGCCTTTGCGAAGGCCTACTACACCACGGACCGCACAAAATTTGCCAAAACGCACGGCTGGTATTTGCAAGATTACGACGATTTCGTCGCGCGAAAATTCGGCGATAAAAACTTCGACAACGCCTATTTTTACATAGAAAATTCGCCGCAAAATTACGCCGAGATCAAGGCTATCATCGACCGCCGCTACGAGGAGTTTTTAGAAACCAAAAAAGCTAGCAAAAGCGCAGAAAAATAAAGCTAAATTTGCGCCGAGCGAAGTTTTAAAAGGCGAGGTTCAAATTTGCGCGCGGACGAGTCCAAACGATTTAGCCTTGGCCGAGCACAAATCGTAAATTTCAGATCGGTTGTGGCGTTTGCAGATTTAGCCGCGCCTCGTAGCAAGGCTAAACTTAGACCGTTAAGCTAAATTTGACGGCAAGCCGCCTCTAGTTGGGCCTTTGCTACTTAAACCGCGCAGTCAAATCTCCCGCACCCAGCGGCGACCTCCGCCGCTTTAGGCAAGCTCCGCTCTATCAAATTTTTCCCTGACATTTTATCTCCTTTTATCTATTTGCTTTGTAAATTTGAGTTTGAGTCTGATTTGCTTCTGTTGCTATCTATGTAAATTACC
>CALBNA010000021.1 GCA_937896205.1 uncultured Campylobacter sp.
CTAATTCATTGACAAATTCTAAAAATTTGACTATAATTTCATCACTCAAAATAAAAGAGTGCTAAAAAAGTAAAATCAAACCATAAAGGATGAATCATGAATTTTCAA
The DNA here is from genome assembly GCA_937896205.1 of uncultured Campylobacter sp. Taxonomy (GTDB): domain Bacteria; phylum Campylobacterota; class Campylobacteria; order Campylobacterales; family Campylobacteraceae; genus Campylobacter_A. The sequence goes on from CALBNA010000021.1 coordinate 109, forward strand.
CCGTTAGGCAAACGAGTCTTAGTCGAGCGTCTCGAGGACGTCAAAACGACCGCTTCTGGCATCATTATACCCGATAATGCAAAAGAAAAACCTTTAAGCGGCAAGGTTTTGGCGGTATCAAGCGAGGTAGAAGGCGTGAGCGTGGGCGATAGCGTAGTTTTTGCAAAATACGGCGGCACCGAGGTCGTGCTTGACGGCAAGACGTATTTGGTTCTAAAAATCGAAGACGTTTTGGGCGTTTTAAAATAATCTAAATTTAAAGGAATAAAAATGGCAAAAGAGATATTTTTTTCAGACGAGGCTAGGAACAAACTATACGAAGGCGTTAGAAAACTAAACGACGCGGTAAAAGTAACGATGGGACCTCGCGGCAGAAACGTGCTAGTACAAAAGAGCTTCGGCGCTCCAGCGATCACAAAAGACGGCGTAAGCGTAGCTAAAGAAGTAGAGCTAAAAGACGCTCTAGAAAACATGGGCGCAGGCCTAGTAAAAGAGGTCGCAAGCAAGACAAACGACGAGGCGGGCGACGGCACGACTACGGCTACGGTTTTGGCGCACTCTATCTTTAAAGAGGGCTTAAGAAATATCACCGCAGGCGCAAATCCGGTCCAGGTAAAACGCGGTATGGATAAGCAAGCCGCAGCTATAATCGCCGAGCTAAAAAGCTTATCGCGCAAGGTAACCGATAAAAAAGAGATCGCCCAAGTAGCGACCATCTCTGCAAACTCAGACTCTGCTATCGGCGGACTGATCGCAGACGCGATGGAAAAAGTCGGCAAAGACGGCGTCATCACCGTCGAGGAAGCAAAATCTATCCACGACGAGCTAAACGTGGTCGAGGGTATGCAGTTTGACCGCGGATATCTAAGCCCATACTTCATCACGAACGCCGAAAAAATGCAGGTCGAGCTGAGCAATCCGTTTATATTGCTATTTGACAAGAAGATTACAAATTTAAAAGACTTGCTGCCTGTGCTTGAGCAGATCCAAAAAACGGGCAAACCGCTACTAATCATTGCTGAAGATATCGAGGGTGAGGCGCTTGCGACGCTAGTAGTAAACAAGCTTCGCGGCGTACTAAACATCTCTGCGGTTAAGGCTCCTGGCTTTGGCGATCGCAGAAAAGCGATGCTTGAGGATATCGCGATACTAACTGGTGGTGAAGTAGTGAGTGAAGAGCTAGGCAGAACGCTAGAGAGTGCGACTCTAAGCGACCTAGGACAAGCTTCAAGCGTCATCATCGACAAAGACAATACGACTATCGTAAACGGCGCAGGCGAGAAATCGGCAATCGACGCTAGAATCATCCAAATAAA
>CALBNA010000022.1 GCA_937896205.1 uncultured Campylobacter sp.
CACTATCCTCTTCGTCGGCAGCGTCAGATGTGTATAAGAGACAGCGCGAAAACGAGCCCTAAATTTAGCGCACCAAAGCGGCGACGCATAAAAAACAAAGCGTAAATTTGCCGCAACAAAAGTAAAAGAGCATAAATTTAGGCGGTAGCCAGCAAATTTGGCGCTCAAAAATCCAAAAACACGCGCCCAAAAATAAAGCGAAAAAAGGAGTAAATTTGTCAAAACAAAAAGCGCGACTAGCCACCATCGGCGCGCGAATAAAGGCCTTTATCACCGATCTTTTTTTGATCGGGATGCCGATTTATTACCTCACGACCTATGTTTTTTTGGACGGCAAAGACGACTTTTTGCACAACCAAACTGCGATATTCGGGGCAAATTTCGCAGTCGCTCTCATCTGCTGCGCCTTTTTTGCGATCAAAGCCCAGACGCCCGGCTACCGCTCGCAAAATATCTACCTCATCGACCTATGCAGCGGCCGCAAGCTCGGTTTCATGCGCGTTTTACTACGCTACGCGTGCTTTTTACTCGCAGGAGTTAGCATCGTCGGGCTTTGCCTCTGTTTTTTCCGCAAAGACGCGCTAAATTTGCACGATCTGCTCACGCACTCGGCCGCCGTCTGCAAAAAAGCCGAGTAAATTTAACTCGCTCTTGGCAAATTTAAGCCCAAATTTGACGACAATTATTTCGGCATGACCTGCCCTGCTCCGCTAAAGCTCAAATTTAAATTTAGCATTTTCGCGGTACAGGTTTTGCAGGCTAGATTCTCATCCTGTCCCCGCGCCAAATTTAACCCGCTCGCCGATACGTCAAATTTAAATCTTTAAACCAAATTTCGTTACAATCGCCCCCGACAAGGAAAAATATGCAAAAAATAATGGGATTTACGAGAACGCGGGAAAACGCGGAGAAAAAAGGCGCGCTGATACCTAGCGACTTCACGCACGCGGCTATCATCGGAGAGACTGGCAGCGGCAAGACGACGGCGATGATATATCCAAATTTGCTTGACCGCATGCAAAACGGCTATGCGGTGTTTGCCGTGGATTATAAAGGCGGCGAGAGCGCCAAAATCAAGGCTCTAGCGCGCAGAGCGGGACGCCTAAAAGACGTCGTGAGCGTGGGTGCAAGGCTGGACGCGCCGATAAACCTCATCGCCTCGATGAAGCCGCGCGACTTTAAAAACTGCGTGAAAAAGCCGATGGAATCAAGAGAGAAGTTTTGGGAGGAGTTTGGCTCGAGCATCGCAACCGAGTTTTTTAAGGTTTTAAAGGCGCTTAAAATTTTCGCCAAGAAAATCACGCCGCTAAACGACTGCTACACGGACGCCTTTTACGCCGACGTGCGCACGCTCGCGCGGGATTTTACCTTTGACGTGGCGACGATACTGCGCCTCTCGCAAGACTTAGAAAAGATGCTTGAGTTTAAAGACGCACTGAGCCTCATCTGCGACAATCTCGACTCCTCGACGCTAAATTTCACCCGCGAAACGATAATGATAAACCGCGCGTTTATAGCGACCGCGGACGAGTTTTTGGACGCGACGAGCCGCTACAAGGACATCGGCGACGAGCGTACGAGAGATGATTTTCGCAACTACTCGATGATGATGTCGCCGTTTCTAGGCCTCATGAACGACGACTCGCTAAACGGCGACGGCGAGGGCACTGCGGGCGACGCGAGTATCGCAGGACTGCTAAATAACGGCAAAATCGTGATATTTAACGCCGCAAGCTGCGACAAAAGCGCGCTAAGCTTCCTGTTAAACAGCTTCCTGCCCGAGCTTTTAAAGCGCGTAACGATGAAGCAAAAAAGGCCCATTAGCCTATTTCTCGACGAGTCGGCGAAGCTACTGAGCGAGAACACCGAGCTAAACGAAGAGATCCTGCGCGAGTGCGAGGTGGAGCTGGTGCTGGCGTTTCAAAACGAGTTTTTACTCAAGCGCGCGATCGGCGGCACGGCGTACGAGGCGCTGATGGGCAACCTCACCAACCGCTACTTCATGCGCAACAAGGACGTCGTGAGGCTGGGCGGCAGCGAGGTGGACTGCTCGACGCTGGAGAAATTCGAGTGTGTGCTAGAGGGCGACAAGATCGCGCTGGAGCCAATTTTCATCGATGAGGCGGAGTGTCTGCAAGCGCAGCTGGAGTTTGAGCGCGAGAACCGCCTGCACGAGCGACTGCTGGGTAAAATCTACGAAAACCGCGTGATAGAGTTTGACGAGGAGATCGTGGACGACGGCAAAATCTGGGTGCGCGACGTGGATACGGGCGAGCGCGAATGCGTGTTTTTCAGCGACGAGGTGCTAAATATCGGCCCGCAAGATATCTATAAACGCCCGCCAAACACCGGCGGCTACAACATCTCGCTCGAAGACGGCACGGACGATGCGCAGGTAAGCTTTAGGTAAATTTGACGGCAACTAAGCGGGAGTACGGGTTAAATTTGACCGTAAATTTAGGTCAAATTTGAAGGTCGGCGTAAGTTTTGAGTGGCAGCGTAACTTGAAGATTTTAACCGCTCACCGTTTGCATAAAACTGGGCCGGATAAATTTAAAATTTGGCTTTAGGCGGAGGATATGGACGAAAATATAGGCAAAGAAAATAAAGAGCCGGAGCTACTTTACAGACTAGACAAACGAAATCCGTTCATGGTAATGATCGACTTTATCTCGTACAGCTTTTTCCTGCTCTTACCCGCCTTGCCTACTGCGATATATTACGACGGCTGGATGCGCATACTTGGGATTTTGGGCTCCGCACTTTTGATCTGGCTGCTATACTCGGTGATATTTTTTAACTACGTTGAAATTTATAGAGACAAGATTGTTATAGATAGATTTATATTTGGAAATCAAGTTATAAAAGCAGAAAATATAATACACTGTCGTACCTTTGAACGCGCTTTTTACCGGCGCACGTAGAAATAGCGCAAAAGACGCAACATCGTATAGCCAAGATGACCATAATAGCAGGCCTCATGCACAAACAAGCCGACGAGCTAAGAAGCCAAATAGCTCGTATAATGCCGCGGGATGCAATTGATTAATAGCAATCAGTATAAACAGTCAAATTTGTCGCCGTTATCTACATCCAAATTTAGCGAGCAAGCCGAGAAACCAGCTCGTCGGCAGTCAAATTTAACAAAACCACCCATAAATTTATCTCTCCTAGTTTCGGATCAAATTTAGCCGCCAAACCAAACTCAAATTTAAAACATAAATCTAAAATTTAGATTTTTATCTACGTTTTATATTTTTGCCGTCTTTGTTTACGCACATAAATTCCACGGTAGCCCCGCCGTCATAAATCAAAGCTACGCCGTCTGAATGAAATCTATCGTCGCAGCCCGCTTCTTTATCGCCTCGCAGTATCTCGTCCAAAGCGTCATCAAAAATCTCGTAATACGCACCTCCAAAGCCCTCATTGCGATAATAAATCGTAGTTTTACGCTCGCCTCCAAACGCCTCGTTGCCCCAAATCCTTACGCCTATGACGTTTGCGTTTTTTAGTTTGTTTTTTAGTTCGCCGAAAGTCTGCTCGTCCCAGCCCAGTATCCGCAGTGGTTCCTGTACGCTCGTTCGCTCATCTACGCGGATTAAGCTCGCGGTTTGGTTTTTATCGGCATTCACGGCGCTAAACGTCTCAACCCGCGCCCCGTCCAAGCGCAGGTCAAACCAAACTCCGCGAGGCCTAATCTCACGCGCAAAATCGCGCAATGCTAAAATCTCGATACGATTTTTTTCATAGTTTCGCGCCAGCTCCCGTCCATCGTATAAATTTAAGTAGACGGCCGTCGCCGCGATTAGAAAAATAATAATAATAAAAGACGTTTTACGGCTTATACTCATAAATCCTCGCAAGTTCTTTTATTCTTAGTCTAATTTGCGGCGTCAAGCATGCTAAATTTAAAATTTAACCCCGTGATTTAGCAGTTTTCTCACACCTAGATTCGTGTCGATGCCGGTGATTATGGCGTTGTAGATGTACTCTTTGCCTTGCTGGATGGCGCTTTCTAGGCTCTCGCCGCGAGCGAGCAGGCAGGCTAGCGAGCTAGAAAACGTGCAGCCTGCGCCGATGATAACGAGCGGATCAGCCAGCGGCGTCTCAAAGTTTTGCACGCTGCCGTCCTTGCGGTAGAGCGTGTCGATGCTTTTGCCGGCGATGATGTGCTTTTTCACGATCACGTCGCACGGCAAATTCGTAAAATCATCGCCGAAAAGCACGTCCGCTTCGCGCAGGTTCGGCGTCGTGACGGCGGCAAATTTCATCAACTCTTTTAGCCGCTCGATGGCGCTATCTTTGATGAGTTTATGCCCCATTTTCGAGACGCAGACAGGATCTAGCACCACGGGAGCGGAGTTTTTTACTAAAAAGCTCTGCACGACGTCCATGATAGGCTCGTTAAAGAGCATGCCGATCTTGACGGCGTCGAAGCTAAACTCTGCCGAGAGCATCTCGAGCTGATCGGCGATAAAGGACGGATCTAGCGAAACGATATTTTTGATCTTGTCCGTATTTTCGGCAGTTAGCGCCGTGACCGCCGTCGCGCTATAGCAGCCAAAGTGCGCGCACGCCTTGATGTCGGCTTGTAGACCCGCGCCGCCGTTGCTACATGAGCCTGCGATGATGAGGATTTTTTTCATTTTTTGCCTTTTTTCGTTTTTAAAGCCGTATTATAAACGACATTGCATTAACGGCGCGTTAAACGCTAAATTTTATAAAATTTTAAAGCCGTTTGCACTACAATTTTCATAAAGATTATCAAAATAAAAAGGAAAAGCCGTATGGAAAAGATCGAATTTGAGGGCACGGTCTCCGAGACGCTGCTCATAAATTTATATTTTAGAAGCAAGGAAAACCAAGAAACGACGCCTATACTAAAAGACGAGTTTTCAGGCGACGTCGTGGGCAAGATAGATTATGATTTCGCCAAATTTGACCGCTCGACGCTAAGCAGGGTCGGCACGGTGATACGAGCGAGGTTTTTTGACGACTGCATACTTAAATTTACCCGCGAGCACCCGGCCGCCGTCATCGTTCAAGTTGGCGCAGGGCTTGATACTAGGCCTCTTAGGCTAGCTCCCGTTTGCCCCGAGGCGACCTTTTACGACCTTGATTTACCAGACGTCATAGCCCTTCGCGACAAACTCGTACCCAAAGCGCCGCGCAACTACAGCCTAGCGTGCTCGATGCTAGAAACCGCGTGGATGGACGAGCTAGCAAGAAAGCACGCGGGCGCGAAGTTCGTTTTCGTGTTAGAGGGCGTGTCGATGTTTTTTGAAAAGCCGATTTTTCGGGAGTTTTTCTTAAATTTGGCGGCACGATTTAGCGGGCTGGTGCTGGTCGATCTACTCAACGACTTCGCGACAAAAATGAATACACGCAAACACGACACGCTAAAATTTATGAAAGAGGAGGTAAAAATCAAGATGGGTATCGCGGGCGCGGATGAGGTCGAGGCGTGGGATAAAGAGCGCATAAAGTGCCTGGAAATCGGCACGATGATGAATATGTACAAACACCGCTGGGGGCTAGTCGGTCGCGCGATGAGCTGGATAAAACCGTTTCGCGAGGCGTGCAGGATGTTTGTTTTCGCTCTGGGCAAGCGCGGGTAAATTCGCTCAAATTTAAGCTGAATTTGGCGGCAAATTTGACTGATCTGCGTCCTAACCCGCACTTTTATGGCGTTAAAACGCTATGCGCGCTAAATTTGACGCCGCCGCAAAACGCGATCAAGCTCAAATATAAGTTTGCGCTTATTAAATTTTAGCTATAATCCAGGCTTCATAGATGGGTGTCCGAGCGGTTGAAGGAGCACGCCTGGAACGCGTGTAAGGTGAATAGCCTTCGAGGGTTCGAATCCCTTCCCATCTGCCATAATCTTATAAAACTTAACCCAAAAAATTTTCCACAAATTTAACGCAAGAACAAAAAATGATAAAGATAAAACACATAAACGAAGATGATTACGCGCGGATTTTCGTATTCGGCGATCTGCACGGCTGCCTCGGGCTTTTTAACCTGATGCTTAAAAAGATAAATTTGACCAAAAAAGATCTGATAATCATCCTGGGCGACAGCTGCGACAGAGGCGAGGATACGATCGGACTTTACAAAAGATACGCCGAGCTAGTTAGAAACGGATACGCGCTGATCCACGTGCTAGGAAATCACGAAAAAATGATGATGGACGGGTATTTCGGCGGCGACTCACTAAATCATCAAATTTGGATTAGAAACGGCGGCGATAAAACCAAAAGATCGATTTACAAGCGAAATTTAAACAGTTTCGCGCTCTCGTGGCTCAAAGATTTCATTAACGATATGCCTCACGTCGTGAGCTCTGAAAAAAGCATATTCGTCCACGCAGCCTTTGACGGCGGCAAAAGCGAAGAGGAGCAGGACGAGGACTACGTACTATGGAGTATAGAGCCCTTTTGGGAGAGTAATAATACGGGCAAGAGGATATTTCACGGGCACGTCGCAAGCGAGGAAAATAGGATAACCAGGCGTGCAAATAACGTATTTTCTATGGACGTAGGGGCCGTGTTTTTTAAGCGTCTAGCTATCATGGAGATAAAAAGCGGCGAGAAATTTGAAGCGGATTTAAGGGAGCAAAAATGATTTATTTTACCTCCGATTTGCATTTCGGACATAGCAATATCATGAAATTTCATCCGTGCTTTAGGCCTTTTTCTAGCGTAGAGGCGATGGATAGCGCGCTCATTCGCCTTTGGAACGAGAGGGTAAATCCATGCGACACGGTCTATAACATAGGTGATATTAGCTTTCACAAGGATATGGAGACCAATATATCCATCTTTAGCAAGCTAAACGGCAAGCACGTCCTAGTGCTAGGCAATCATGATGAAGCGATAAAAAAGCATAAAGACGAGCTGCTAGCTATGAAAAAGCAAGACGGCAACGCGCTGTTTGATGAAATTTGCGAATACAAAGAGATAACAGTACATCGCGAACAGGATAAATTTCGACTCGTACTCTTTCACTATCCGATATCCGAATGGAATAGGGGTCACTACGGCTCTATCCATCTCTACGGCCATATCCACGCAAATATCGCAAATATAAAAGGCAAGGCGCTAAACGCCAGCTACGACCTGCACGGCAAGATTTTGAGCTTTGAGGAAATTTACGATTTCGTTAAAGACCTGCCGCCGTTTGAACATAGCAAACATAGGATGTTTAGCGAAGAAGATAGCATGGAAAGTAGAAGCGTAAGGATAAGAGAGGTTTTAGAAAAGCTAAATTTTGACTGGCCTTAGTCAAATTTGCGCTTTGGATTTACAAAGCGAATTTGGGCTTCAAATCTTAAATTTGAGCCCAAATTTAGCTATTTTCATAAAAACATCACAAACAAAAACACGCCCAAAATCATGCGGTAAATCACGAACGGTAGCATGCTCACGCGCGCGATCAGCGCCATAAACAGCCGCACGCAAAGATACGCGCTAAGGCCGCTAACCGCTGCGCCGATAGCAAGGTCGCTCCAAGGCAGCGCGTCCGGGGTTTTTATCAGCTTTACCGCCTCGAGTCCGCCTGCTAGCACGATAACCGGGATCGAGAGCAAAAACGAGAAATTCGCGCTTGCGCTGTGGCTAAAGCCAAGCATCAGCGCTGCCGTCATCGTCACGCCCGAGCGCGAAACGCCGGGTATCAGCGCGATTGCCTGCGCTAAACCCACGATGAGAGCGAGCTTGATCGTCATTTCGTATTCGGTTTTTAGGCCTGATTTTTTATCCGCGACATAGAGCGCGATACCAAAGATTATCGTCATCGCCGCGATCACAAGCCCGTTTCTAGCGTACTGCTCGATGGCGTCGTTAAACGCCAGGCCAAAAAGCCCCACCGGCACGGTTGCAAAGCCGACCGACCATACGAGCGTGCTGTCGCCGACCTTCTCGCGCCGTGCGATAGACGCGAAAAAATCGCGCACGAGCCCAGTAAGTCTGTCTTTAAAATAAAAAAGTATCGCCGCGAGCGTACCAACGTGAACGGCGACGTCAAAGGCAAGCCCCTGATCCGCCCATCCAAGCAGCTTTGGTACGAGTACGAGATGAGCCGAGCTAGAGATCGGTAAAAACTCGCTGATGCCCTGAACTAGAGCTAAAACGATAATATGCGAAAGCTCCATTTTATACCTTGATTATAAAATTTTAGTCGTTTTACGCAAATTTGGCGGCAGATTTGAGATTTTTCGCCACAGTTTTAAAAGTCGTAAAGACGCGATTTTAGCAGAAAAATCATAAAATTTACTCAAATTTTAAGGCAAACGGGCGGGATAAATTTACGTATCGGTGCGGACGAGCGACGGCGCGGTATCAAGAGCGAGAAGCGGCAATAAATACAAAAAGCCGAGTTGGGCGTGAACGCTACCAGACACTCCCGCTCCTTGCGGCGCAAAGTAGCGTATTTTAATCACGCCTTAAATTTTAGATAGACCGCAAATTTACGCGAAATGGCCGTAAATACGAGCCTTAAGAGACTAGCGCTTACACGAGCAGTTTTTTTTTGGGGGGGAGGGGTAAGCGCTTGGTTTTAAATTTGAGGGTTTTAGAGGAATTCTGGCAACAAAATCTCGCAAGCGGCATGCTCGCTTAACCGCCCTAGCTTCCGAATAAATTTGTGCTAGACCGCATAAATATTCTTTCACGGCTGCCTAAAATTTAAAAAATAGCACACCTCGGATTAATTACTCGCTAAAATCAGCCAAAACCTCATCCGTGCTTTTAACGTCGGCAAAGATCCCGCTCATAGCCGCCATAAACGCCTTGTGCACGAGCGCAGCGGGCAAATTTTCGCCGTTAAAGCTCATATCCTTAGTCGCGCACGCATCGTGAGCCAAAACCACTTTAAACCCCTTCTCCATCGCGCTTCTCACGGTAGTATCGATACACATATGACTCATCGACCCGCAGACCAAAATTCGCTCCGCGCCGAGTGCCTTTAACCGCTCGTTTAGCTCGGTACCTAAAAAGCTATCCGGAGCGTGTTTAACGATGACGGGTTCGTGCGGTAGCGGGGCGACTAGCTCGTAAATCTGCGCGCCGCGCGTGTTAGGCAAGAAAAACGTCGCTCCCGCGCTGGTCGCAATGTGCTGAACGTGAAAAAC
>CALBNA010000023.1 GCA_937896205.1 uncultured Campylobacter sp.
AGGCGAAGTATCGTGAGATGATTTTTAATGAGTTTTGTTTTTGCGACTAAGGCTAACCGAGCGGGTTGCCGCAGGAGCAAAAACAAAACTCATTAAAAATCATCTCGCGAGACAAGCCGCTTTTTGCAAAGAGTTTATTGGTTTATGACGTCATAATACGACGGTATCACCGGCGTCAGCAAATCATCGCTTATCTTAAAATCCTTTTTCGTGTTGCTTAACGTGATTTTGATTTTGTTGCCGAGCTTATCCTCGTAGTCGATCCTTGTCGGGATGTAGTTTTTGACGGTTATTAGATACTCCACGCCGTCGTATTTGGCCTTGTAGAGCGTGTCAGTGATCTTAACGGCGTTTCTAACGACGTCGATCAAATTCGGTGCCTTTTCAAATTTTGAGATGATCGCTTGTTCGAGGGCATCCTCGATCACGACGACGCGATTTTTATCAAAGTAGATTTTTTTAGGCGTCGGGCGCTCGTAGATCCAGTAGGCGCGGTTGTTGCTTTTTGCGTAAAATTTACCGAAATAATCGACTGTTTCGTTCTCGCTCGTGATGGTTTGTACGAAGTCGCTTTGAAGCGTGACGAAATTTAACGTAACTCCGAAAGCTGAGGCGCAAAAGAGCAAAAATGCTAAAATTTTTTTCATATATTTTCCTTTATCGGGCGAAATTCTAGCTAAGTTTAAATAATAAAATGTTAAAATCCAAGCTTTAACAAAATTTAAAAAGGCTAAAAATGATAACGGCGTTTATGCAGAAGGTATTTGGCACGAAAAACGACAGGGAAGTAAAAAAATATTTCAAACGAGTCGCCTACATAAACTCGCTCGAGAGCAAATATCAAGCGATGAGCGACGATGAGCTAAAGGCAAAATTTAACGAATTTAAAGCGCAGGTGCAAAACGGCGAAAAGAGCCAAGACGAGCTACTGGACGACGTTTTTGCCATCGTGCGAGAGGTCGGTAAAAGGACGCTAAATATGCGCCATTTCGACGTTCAGCTAATCGGCGGCATGGTGCTAAACGACGGCAAGATCGCCGAGATGAAAACGGGCGAAGGTAAAACCCTCGTGGCAAGCTTGCCCGTCGTTTTAAACGCAATGAGCGGCAAGGGCGTGCACGTCGTGACCGTAAACGACTATCTAGCCAAACGCGACGCGACGCAAATGGGCGAAATTTATAAATTTCTAGGCCTTAGCGTAGGCGTGATACTAGGCGGCGAATACGACGACGCAGCGCGTAAAGCAGCATACGACAGCGACATAACGTATGGCACGAATAACGAATTCGGCTTTGACTACCTACGCGATAATATGAAAATGGATTTCAAAGATAAGGTACAAAGAGAGCATAACTTCGTCATCGTGGACGAGGTCGATAGTATCCTCATCGACGAGGCCAGGACTCCGCTCATCATCTCGGGTCCTACGAATCGCACGCTAGACGGCTACATCAAAGCAAACGAAGTAGCTCGCCAGATGAAGCGAGGCGAACCGCCTGCGACTCCGCAAGAAAAGGCCACCGGCGACTTTACCGTCGATGAGAAAAACCGCACGATAGCCATCACCGAAGAAGGTATCTCAAAGGCCGAAAAGCTCTTTGGCGTGGCAAATCTCTACGACATGGAAAACGCGATTTTGAGCCACCACCTAGACCAAGCTCTAAAAGCGCACAATCTCTTTGAAAAGGACGTGCACTACGTCGTTCGTGACGGGCAAGTTGTCATCGTCGACGAATTTACGGGGCGTCTTAGCGAAGGACGAAGATTTAGCGAGGGCTTGCACCAAGCGCTCGAGGCTAAAGAGGGCGTAAAGATCCAGGAGGAGAGCCAAACTCTAGCCGATATTACATTTCAAAACTACTTTAGACTTTACAAAAAACTATCGGGTATGACGGGTACGGCGCAGACGGAGGCGACCGAGTTTTCGCAAATTTACAAGCTTGACGTCGTATCGATCCCGACAAATGTGCCGGTAATCAGAAAAGATAACAACGATCTCATCTATAAAACAGAAAACGAGAAATTTAAAGCCGTGATCGACGAGATCAAAAAAGCTCACGACCGCGGTCAGCCCGTACTCGTGGGCACCGCCTCGATCGAAAAGAGCGAAAAACTGCATAACCTGCTTGTAAAAGAGAAAATCCCGCACTCCGTGCTAAACGCCAAAAACCACGAAAAAGAAGCCGAGATCATCGCTCAAGCCGGCGCTCGCGGCGCGGTTACGATCGCGACGAATATGGCTGGACGCGGCGTAGATATCCGCATCGACGACGAGGTGCGAAACCTAGGCGGCCTATACATCATCGGTACTGAAAGGCACGAAAGCCGCCGTATCGACAACCAGCTGCGAGGCCGCTCTGGACGTCAGGGCGATCCGGGAGTGAGCCGCTTTTACCTAAGTCTTGAGGATAACTTACTTCGGATATTCGGTAGCGACCGCATAAAAGCGATAATGACGCGCCTTGGTATCGAAGAGGGCGAAAGCATCGACTCAAAAATGGTCACAAGAGCCGTCGAAAACGCGCAAAAAAAGGTCGAGAGCCTTCACTTTGAAGCGCGAAAACACATCCTCGAGTACGACGACGTCGCAAACGAGCAGCGCAAAACGATCTATAAATACCTG
>CALBNA010000024.1 GCA_937896205.1 uncultured Campylobacter sp.
GAGTAGAAGCGATTGATACCTAGACCTGTGGTTCTATCGATCATGTTCATGGTGCCAAACGGCCTGATGGAGCGTGCAGCGTCCCAAGTGATGTATTTTTCGTTGGTTAGGTTGTAAACGCCCAGTCTAAACGTCAAATTTTTAATCGGGCGCACGTAAGTTACGACATCTACTAGTGTGTAGGCGTTACTTCGCCATTTAGAGTAGCTGTTTGTATTATACGGGTTGCCGTACGGGTCGGTATCTAGACGCCAGAACATATTATAGGTGTCTTTTTCTTTTTTAGATGCGACGCTAGTGACGTAGATGTCGGCGCCGAATTTATCCGCCGGGCTTGCGTATCCTAGACCATAGATCGCAGTGGTCGGCTGGATGGCATTCATCGGCACTTTACCGTCGTTATCGGTTTGTACTCTGCCTTTTTGCATCGTTAGCTTGTAGCTAGCGTGAAAGCCCTTTAGCGAGTCTGAAATTTGACCGAAATGTAACATAGAGTTTATCTCAAAGCCGCGTACGGTTGCTTTGCTGCGGTTTACGTTGCCGTATAGCGCAAAAGGTATGGTGTTACCGCCGCCGCCAGTGGCGTAGCTTTTAGTGCCTAGAGATATTAGGTCAATAAAGTTATCGTATTTGGTCTCAAAAAAGCTAGTGGTTATAAAGCTTTTGTCCTCGTGTAGCGTCAATGCAAGCTCTTTTGTCTTAGCTATTTCAGGTTTTAGATCCGGATTTGGCTGGACGGTAAAATCAGGATGCTTAAACGCCAAATATAGCTCGTCCGAAGTGGGCGCTCTAAAGCCTTTGGAGTATTTTAGCTGTATCCTAAAGTAATCCAGCGGATCGATATCGGCTCCGATGGCATAAGAGCTATTCGTAAATTTTTTATCCCTAGCGATGTATTTTATATTTGCTAGCGCGTTATTAGGCGCTTCTTGCTTCCATGCATCATGGGCTATTTTCCACTCGTCTCTATCTGCGTAGTCCCACCATTTTGGCTCTGGGCTAGGATTATACGGCACGAAAAGACCTAGCACCATATCGTCCGGGATTTTAGGCGTAGAGCCTGGGACGTAGTTTGGTTTATATTTTATCTTGTCGTAGCGGTAGCCTAAATTTATCCCCAACCAGTCGTTTACGCGCATATCGTCGTTGAGGTATAGCGCGCCTTCTTTTGTTTTAACCGGGATGAGAAAAGACGTGAGAGGCTCGGTTCTAGGGCAAAGCGCGTAAAGTAGCGTTAGCGGCGCGTTTTCGCACGTATACGGCGTGCCGGTAAAATCCGTACCTAGAGTTTTAGGTGCCCACCATTGGTTATTTGTAGTGTCGTAGCCTTGCTTGTTTGTCATGGATTTTTCGGTTTTAGCAAAGCTTAGTCCGTATGCGATATCGTGCTCTACGTCGCCCGTTTTGGCGTATTTATTAAAGTCTAGGTTAAATTGCTTGGTGTTTGTGTCTAGATCTCGCTCTTTCCAGTCGCGGCTTATGTAGCCTTTGCCGTATGGAGTGATTAGGTATCCGCTCTGCGAGCTTTGTTTAAAGATCTTGCCCGTGCTTGCGTCGGTATAGCTTTTATCTAGTGGAACGGTTGATTTGACGTACTGGTCGGTGGCGTAGTCGTATTTTAGCACGTCGATATTTGGCTTGGAGCAGTCAAATATCGAGCAGTCAAGCCAAGTGTTGCTTACGTTTTGATTGATGCTAAATTTATTCTGATCATGGACGGCTCCTTGGCTATCTACGAGTCTGTTTACCCACGTTAGTCCGCCGTACTGGGGGTCAATTTCCTGTGTTCGTTGCAAAGTTACTTCGCCGCCGTACTTATCGACTACTTTGTTGTTCTTAACCTGAAGTCCGATAGGATTTGAAATTTCAGCGCAGTTTTCTCCTGCTTGGCAGTGTTCCTCGGTTCTGGCGCGGGATTTAATTTTTTGGTTGGAGTATGTAAATTTCATCGTATCCCACAACGGAGTTTCGCTAAAATTTTCATAGGCAAAAGCGCGATTTTTCCTATCCATCATATCGTCGTTGTATCTTAGACCGGTATCTATGATCTCGTCCCTGTTGCTAGAAAGCGTAAGCGTGTATGATAGGTCTTTGCCTTGAGATCGGTTTTTGTAGGTATCTGACATAAAGGTAAATCTATGCTCCTCGTGCGGCTGGAAACCTAGCTTGATGAGGCTGCTCGTTTTTTTGATATAGTACGGGTCGGCCTTTTCTCTGGTTCTACCTAGCACGCTATCGTCATAACCCTTGTAACCGTAGTTTTCCGTCTCGTGGTGTCTGCGCTTAGTTTGTACGGCTAGGATATCAAACCACTTAAACCTACCGGCTAGTGTGTGCGAGTGCATGGTTTGATTATCGGCAGTATTGTAGCCGCCCTTATAGCCGTAAAAATAGTCCTTATCTAGCAAAAGATCCCTTGCGTCTTTTGTTTCAAACATCACGGAGCCGCCTAGAGAGCCAGAGCCCGTACGAACGGAGTCTGCGCCTTTTGAAATAGTGGCTTGTTTTAGCGTTTCAAACTCTACGCCGTTGCGGGTGTTGTTAAAGTTTCCGTATCCTTCAAATAGCTCCTTAAAGCCTTGCGAGCTTAGCGTTTGGGCTTGATGCAGGCCGCCTACCGTG
>CALBNA010000025.1 GCA_937896205.1 uncultured Campylobacter sp.
CTGCCCGTAGCGCTCCTGGTTGCTGATCCAAAAGGTCTCGTAGTTTGCGAGCCGCGCGAGATTTACGATGTCGAGGTTGGCGTTCCACGGGCGCTGCTTTTCGCTCTCGTAATTTCCGAAATTTAGCACGTATTTTAACACGTCGTTGGTCTTGGCGCCCGGCGAGACGACGTCGCTAAAGGCGATTAAATTTCCACTTTGCTCAAGCGCCTGAAAGTTCGGCGTAGTGGGCAGATAGTAGCCGTATAGGCTCATAAAATTTCGCTGCAGGCTCTCTCCGATAATAAAAACGACATTTGAGATGCGGTTTGGCGCGGTTTTATGCGAATGTGAGGCGTAAATGCTTTGGTATCCCGCTTGCAGCTCGCGCACGCTTTTAAAATCGGCGCCGAAATAATCCTTCGTAACGAAAGCAAAGTTATAAATCGGAATTTTATTTAGCGCGATTATGATGCTGGCGCGCATTTTCGAGCTTTTGGCTACGTAGCTTTTAAACGCCGCATGCGCGATAAAAACGAGCAAGCTAAGCAGAAAGACTAGCTTTATTGCGCGACATAGCTTCATCCGCACTCGCTGGCTCACTCTAAGCCTAAGAGCGGTGATGACGAAAATTAAAAGCGCCAAAAAAGCCGCGATAAGCTTAAAATTTAAAAACGCATGCGCGAACTCAAAGGCCTCCTTGGGCGTCGTTTGCACTAGCGCGTCCAGCGTGCCGTGCGAGTAGGTAAGCTCCAGGCTAAAGATCAAAAAAATCTGAGCGATCGCAAAGATTACGTTTATCGCCAGAAGCGCAAAGGCTAGAATTTTATATAGCCTGGCGCTGTAAAAGCTAAGCGCGTAAAGCGCGAAAAAAAGTATCGTCACGCCGCAGATCGCAGATGCCGCAAAAAACAGCGCCTGCGCAGAGAGCAGCTCGCCGCTGCGCGCGATAAGAAGCAACCCGAGCGCTAAATTTAATACTAAAACTAGCACGTATGCGTTTAGCACCGCGCCGTCAAATACCGATAGGAGGCTGAATCTGTCTTTTAAAAATGCGCCGATATTTTTTGCTAGGCTCATGAAATTCCTTTGATGATTGCGTTTAAAAAACGAAGATGAAAAAGATGGCGCCGATTAGAATTCTATAAATTCCAAACGGGATGAAGTCAAACTTCGAAACGAAACTTAGAAATAGCTTGATCGCCGCAAGCGCCACGACGAACGCCACTGCGCCGCCTACGAGGAAGGTCGTGATATTGTCGGAGTTTTGCGCGAAGGTGTCTAAATTTTTATAGGTGTCGTAAAAAGTCGCCGCAAACATCGTAGGGATCGCGAGTAGGAAGCTAAAGCGCGCGGCTAGGTTTCTGCTTAGCCCGCACAAAAGCCCTGCGATGATGGTGGCGCCGCTGCGCGAAGTGCCCGGCACCATCGCAAAACATTGCGAAAGCCCGATGATGAAGGCCTGAACGTATGAGATTTGATCCAGATGCTCCAGTTCATTCTCTCTAGGGCGCGCCTTACGAAAGAGCTCTACCGCGATAAAAATAACGCCCCAACCGATCAGCGCGTAGGCGACGGTCTGCGGCGCGAATAGCGATTTGATGCTTTTATAGAGCAAAAAGCCGATCGCGGCGGTAGGGATAAAGCCCACGACGAGCTTGCACCAGAGCTTAAAATCGACTAAAAGCCGCTTGTAAAACATCGCGACGACCGCTAAGATCGAGCCTAGCTGGATAACGACTTCGAAGCATTTAAGCGTGTCGGTTTGCTGCAAGCCCATCAGTTTCGCAGCTAGGATCATGTGTCCGGTCGAGCTTACGGGCAGAAACTCAGTCAACCCCTCGACGATGCCTAAAATCACGGCGTCAAATATATTCATCCATTTTTTCCTTTAAATTTGCTAAATTCTGCGTAATTGAAGCGGGTTTGTAGATCGCCTCTACCATAGCGATATAATCGGGCTTGAGAGCTAAAATTTCATTTAAATTTTCTAAGCTTATCCCGCCGATTACGGCGATTGGAAGGTTTAAAGATTTTCGCGCCTCTTGCACGAGCGCATCGGGGCAAAGCGGCGCATCGGGCTTTGTTTTGCCGCGCCTTAGAGAGCCGAAGGCTACGTAGCTAGCGCCCTGCGTCTCGGCCTGCCTAGCTCGAGCAAGACCAGCGTAGCAGCTAACGCCGATGATCTTATCCGCGCCTAAAAACTCGCGCACCTGTGCCGTCTCGCCGTCGCCTTCTCCGATATGCACGCCGTGCGCGCCGAGCTTTTTGGCGAGCGCCGCATCGTCGTTTATGATGAGTTTGGCGCCGTAATCCTCGCAAAGACCGATGAGAGAGCGGATTAAAGCTTCATCCCTCACGGCGAGCTTGCTGCGGTACTGCACGAGCTTTACGCCGCAGCGCAAAATTTCATCTATCTGCGAAAAGATAGTTTGCGGCGGCGTTAAGGCATCGTCGCTAAGCGCGTAAATTTCACTCATCTATCTTTTTCGGCATCGGCACGCCGTTTAGAATGCAGTTAGTAACATCCCAAAATTTTGCGCTATACATTCCGCGCTTAGCCTCTTTGGCTTCCTCGGCAGCTTTTAAAAGAAGTTCGCTATCGTCGGTTATTGGCACGGCAAATCCCGCCGCTACTAGGTCTAATCGCAGATTACTTTTAGGATCGCTTACGTCGCAAACATAGGCGTCGTTGCCGCGATCGATTAAATTTACGTAGTAGCGCTTGCCTGGTTTTATCACGGACTCGAGAGCTTTTTTATATTCTTTGTCGAATTTTTTCATCTCCTTAGCGTCCGTTATGCATTTAGAAGCGCCCGCGGCGATTATGTTTAAATTTTTTAAGTCGCAGGGAAAGAAACGATCTTTTTGAGCCTTTCTGAAGGTAAAAACGAAGCTTCTGCCATCATTGCCAAGACCTGCAAACGCAGCGATGCCGTATCTATCTTTTTGCTCCGCAAAGCTTTGCGTGCAGAGCAAAATCGTAAGTGCTAAAAATATCTTTTTCATAGGATTCCTCTTAGGCGGCGCAAATTCTATGAGAGGAATTTGCGCCTAAATTTTGCGGATTATTTTAAATTATACTTTTCCAAAAGTTTTTCGTAGCTTCCGTCCTTTTTCATCTCCTCAAGCGCTGCGTTAAACTTAGCTAGCAGCTCGGGATACTTGCCCTTATCAAATGCGATCGAAAAACCTTCGCTGCCGTCGGATTCTTTAAAAAATGCGGTTAGATCGTCGTTTTTCTTAAGATATTCGTAGCCTACGGACGAATCCACGCAAAGCGCATCGATCTTTTTGTTTTTCAGCGACATGACGGCTACAAAAACGTTCTCCGTAGCGCTAACTTCGGCGCCTTTGATATCTCTGATCGCAAGCTCTTGGATGGTACCTAGCTGCGCGGCAAGACGCTTACCCTGTAGATCCGCCTTGGAATTTAACGAGCTATCATCCTTGCGCTTGACATATAAATTTTCGACTTTATAGTAAGGAGCCGTGAAATCGATAGCCTTTTTACGAGCCGGTGTCGCGCTCATTCCTGAGGCGATCATATCGATTTTGCCGCTTTTAATCGCAGGGATTAGTCCGTCAAAGCTCATATTTTGTACGTCAAATTTGACGCCGATTTTCTTACCGACGGCCTCTATCATATCAATTTCAAAGCCTACGATCTTGTTGTGCTCGTCGATATACTCAAACGGCGGATAGTCCGCGCTCGAGCCTACTCTTATCGTTTGTTGTACCGCTACGGGGGTTGCCTCGTTTTTTACTGCGGCGTCTTTGTTCGCGTTTTCATTCGAGCTTTGACCGCAGCCTGAAAGCATCAAAGCGGCGGCTACGAAAACGAAAAGTTTTTTAAATTTGCCGGCGGACAAAGCCGCAACGATGTTTTGTGACATTTTGACCTCCTTTTAGTGGTTTAAAATTTTACCTAGAAAATCCTGCAAACGCTGATTGTTAGGGTTTTCGAAAACATTTTTAGGCGTGTCGTCCACGGCTATTTTACCGCCGTGCATGAAAAATATCCTATTTGCCACGTTTTTAGCAAAGCCCATCTCGTGGGTGACTACTAGCATCGTGATGCCTTTTGCCGCGACGTCCTTCATGATGTCTAGTACTTCGCCGATCATCTCGGGATCTAGCGCGCTGGTTGGCTCGTCAAAGAGTATGACCTCGGGGTTCATAGCAAGGCTTCTAGCGATTGCTATACGCTGTTTTTGACCGCCCGAGAGCTTGTGCGGGAATGCGTATTTTTTATCGCTTAGGCCCACACTTTTTAGTAGCTCGTCGGCTCTTTTTTCTGCGCTTTCTTTATCCAAAATCCCCGCTTTTATCGGAGCTAGGGTTAAATTTTGCAAGACGTTTTTATTTGCAAAAAGATTAAAGTGCTGAAAAACCATGCTCACTTTTTGACGGATTTTATTTATGTCCGTTTTTTTATCGGTGATATCTTCACCGTTTATCTTGATATGCCCGCCGCTTGGCTCTTCTAGGCGGTTTATGCAGCGCAAAAACGTACTCTTTCCGCCGCCGCTAGGACCTATGATAGCGATGATCTCGCCTTGCTTGATATCTACGCTGATGTCGTCTAGGACGCGCAAATCGCCGTAATTTTTACTCAAATTTCTAATCTCAATCATGGCGATTTAGCCTCCTCTCTAAAATTTTAACCAAAAACGTAAAGAACTTCACGCTGACGTAGTAAACTATGCCCGTGAAAATGACGGGCTCTGGGCTATAAAACACCGCTTGCAAGCTCTTGCTTTGCATTGTGATGTCGATGACGCTGATGTAGCCAACGACTGACGTCTCTTTAAAAAGCGAGATAAATTCGTTCGCAAGCGCGGGCAGGATGTTTTTAGTCGCCTGCGGAAACACCACCTCGCGCATCGAAACGTAGTAGTTTAGACCCATCGCCCTTGCGGCTTCCATTTGTCCTTTATCGACGCTATTTATGCCGCTACGCACGATCTCTGCGACGTAGGCGGAGCTGTTTAGCCCAAGCGCGATCAAAGCGACGTAAAAGTTATCGCTCCAGGTCGCGAAAATCACGACCGAAAATATAAGAAGTTGCAAAATAATCGGCGTTCCGCGCAGGATATCGACGTATTCGTCGATGAGAAAGCTTAAAATTTTGATATTTAAAAACTTTAAAAACGCCAAAATAAAGCCCAGCGTCACGCCGATAGCGGTGCCGCCGATAGTGAGCCCTAGCGTCACGCCGTAGCTTTTAAGGTAAGCTAGACGTTGCGCCTCGTTTAACTCCGTCGGATAAAAATAGTAAACGCCCGCGGAGACGATGACGACGAAAAACAGCGCCCTGAAAAATTTTTCGTTTAGCATTTCTTAAACCTTAAAAGTGTAATGAGGGTTAATAATACGAAAAAAAATATAAATTTAACC
>CALBNA010000026.1 GCA_937896205.1 uncultured Campylobacter sp.
GAAAAAAAATCAGCCTCAAAAGCAAAATTTAAAAGGCTATGAGGAGTTTTTGCGCGCTCAAACGCCAAAAGAAGAAAGACCGCAAAAGATCATTTTAGACGAGCGCGAGCTTTTTGAAGTCGAAGCTCAAAGCGCTTTAGCTGCGGCAAATTTTAGCCAAAACTCCACGAGCTCAGTCTCGCAAAATCAAAACTACAAAACAGCCCAAAATAGCGGCGAGGACATACTTCTAAACATCTCAAAAGCCGCAAAGGAGATAAGCCAAATAGCAAATATAGAAACTATGCCTAGCCGCCAAGATCAAAACTACGATAAAAAGATAGACGACGTCGCAAGGCAAGTAAGTATGCTAAGTGAAAAAGTAAATATGATAGCCGATATGTTCTGGGAGGAGAGAGCGGGCGCCAGAAACAACCTAAGTATCCCGCCCGAGTTTGCCGGTATCTACAAAGACGCCAAAAATAGCGGCATGAAAGAGGAACACCTAGAGCAGATAATGAAAATAACCGTGGAAAATATGTCGCCTCAGATGAAGGCTAATCCGACCGCGGTTAGGAGATATTTTAGCTCGCTACTTAGAAAGATGCTACCGTGCAGGAGCGAAGAGGACGATAGAAAACAAAAGATAATGATGCTAGTAGGGCCTACGGGAGTTGGTAAAACTACGACTCTAGCTAAACTTGCTGCAAGATTTGCATATGGAGACGGTAAGCGCGTGAAAACGGGCATCATCACGCTTGATACCTACCGTATCGGCGCGGTCGAGCAGCTGTTTCAATACGCCAAGATGATGAAGCTTCCGATCCTTGACGTTATCGAAGTTGATGATTTTAAAAACGCTCTAAAGCAGCTAAATCACTGTGAGGTTATCCTCATAGACACCACGGGTAGCTCGCAGTACGATAAAGAAAAGCTATCAAGGCTAGAAAAATTTTTAAAAAGCTCGGATACACATATAGACGTGCATTTGGTGCTCTCGGCAGGATCAAAGATCGAAGATATGCTTGAAATTTACAACGGTTTTAGCTTTCTTGACATCGACACCCTGATCATTACCAAATTTGACGAGACGAAGATTTTTGGCAACGTATTTTCGCTAGTTTACGAGACGAACAAGCCTGTTAGTTTTTTCTCCGTCGGCCAGGAGGTGCCGGACGATATCTTGGTGGCAAAGAGCGAATTTTTAGTAAGCTGCGTATTAGAGGGATTTAGCAAGGAACATAATGAGTAATCAGGCCGAGAAACTAAAAGGCATAGTGGCTGCCCAAGCCAAGGCAAAAACTACGTATTTTATCGCTGTAACTAGCGGCAAGGGCGGAGTAGGCAAAAGCACCATAAGCGCAAATTTGGCTAACGTCTTGGCCAAAAGCGGGTATAGAGTCGCTCTTTTTGACGCGGACATAGGGCTAGCGAATTTAGACGTCATCTTAAACGTGCGCGTTAATAAAAATTTGCTCCACGTACTAAAAGGCGAATGTTCCTTAAAAGATATTTTGATCGAGATAAAGCCGAATTTGACGCTGATTCCTGGTGAAAGCGGCGAGGAGATATTAAAATTTAACAACCAATTTTTGTGCGAGCAGTTTTTTGCCGAGTCGGCGAACCTTGACGGGCTTGATTTTATCATCATCGACACGGGCGCGGGTATAGGCGGAAACACGCGGCTATTTTTAGAGGCTGCAGACGAGGTCGTGGTGGTTACTATGCCCGACCCCGCAGCGATAACGGACGCCTATGCCGTTATAAAAATCACCTCAAAAGATAAAGACAATCTTTTGATGGTTTTTAATATGGTAAAAAACGAAAAAGAGGCGATGAGGATATTTGAGCATATTCAAAAAGTGGCCAAGGCAAATATCGAAAATCCGCTAAATTTGGAGTTTTTAGGCGCTATTAGCGAGGATAAAAGCGTCTCAAAGAGCATAAAACAGCGTACGCTTTTTACCGACGATAGCGAATTTTGTCTGCCGAGCTTGGAGTTAAATCAGATAGCCCAAAGGCTTATTTCGAGATTGGAACAAAAAGTGCTTAAAGATGGTCAAGTCAATAGCTTTAGCACCTTTTTTAGGCGTATGATTGAGCAATTTTAAATTTAGGATTTAGTTTTGAAAGCGGAAAATTTTATAGCATTTTTTACTGTTTGCGGATTTTTTACGGGAGTCGTTTTTTCGGCGTTAAAGTTAAGCGACCCGATACAGATGTTGCTTTATACTTTCGTGATTACGTTTTTCTTTTATCTCGTGATTCACGTTATCATAATGAACTATATCGACGTAAGATTATCTCTTAAAAAGAGATTTGATAAAGAGCAATACGAGCAAACGGCTGATTATCTTATCGGGGAACTAGCTCTTAGAGAAAAGCGTATAGATAATATATTAAGTAAGCTAGCTAGCGAAAATATCCTAATAAAACAAGCGCTAGGCAAAAATGGCGAAAGAAATGCAAAAGCCGCATAATCCTTATGCCTCAAATTTAAAAAAAGAACAAGACGAGGTCGTGCTAGCCTACACGCCCGCTCTTCGCGCGATGGCTTTTAGGCTAAAGGAGCGTTTGCCCGCTCATATCGACGTTAGCGACCTGATCGGCGCCGGGCTAGAGGAGATGGTAAAGCTCTCTAGAAAATACGACAAAGAGCAAAACGACTCGTTTTGGGGTTATGCGCAAAAGCGAGTTTACGGCGCGATGCTTGATTTTTTGCGCGGGCTTGACGTGGTTAGCCGCTCGGACCGTACTTTGGTAAAGTCTATCGAGGCTTTAGTAAATGAGTATTTTAATAAATTTGAGCACGAGCCCGACGATGCGTATATCGCAAGTAAGCTTGGCGTCGATATAGAAAAAGTAAGCGAAGCAAGAAACGTGAGCGCGGTCGTCGCCGTCCTAAATATCGACGATCAAATGGAGTTAATGAGCGAAGAAAATACGCTCGAGCGGATCGAAAAAGAGGACTTGATAGAAAAGATAGCTCAAATTTTAAACGAATTTGAGGAGCGCGATCAGCTCATCGTACAGCTTTATTATTACGAAGAGCTGAGCTTAAAGGAGATCAGCGAAATTTTGCAGATTACCGAGAGTAGGATCTCGCAGATCCATAAGCGCTTGATGGAAAAAATAAGAAAAAAGCTTGAGGGCAAATAATGGCGGACATTTTAAGTCAAGAAGAGATAGACGCGCTACTGGAAGTCGTGGATGACGACGATGCTAGCGAATCTATCGGCGAAAAATCAAAAAAAGAAGAACAGCAGCAGGTAATAATTTACGATTTTAAACGCCCAAACCGCGTCAGCAAGGAACAACTGCGCGCGATAAAAGGCATACACGACAAGCTTGCGAGAAATTTGGCTTCTCAAATTTCAAGCGTTATGAGAAGTATCGTGGAGATCCGCCTGCATAGCGTCGATCAGATGACCTACGGCGAGTTTTTGATGAGTTTGCCGAGCCCTACTAGCTTTAACGTCTTTTCGATCAAGCCGCTTGACGGCAACTGCGTTTTGGAGATAAACCCGAGCATCGCATTTCCAATGATAGATCGCTTGCTGGGCGGCAACGGCGAGGGATTTGAGACTAGCAGGGAGCTAACCGATATCGAGGTAAATTTGCTCGATGCGATCCTGAGGATGATGATGCAGCGCCTAAAAGAGAGCTGGTCGATGATCACCGATATGTACCCAAACGTCGAGGCTAAAGAAAGCAGTCCAAACGTCGTGCAAATCGTAAGCCAAAACGAGATCGTGATAATGGTCGTCATGGAGATCATCGTAGGTAACTCAAGCGGCATGATAAATATCTGCTATCCGGTCATCTATCTCGAACCGATCTTAAGCCGCCTGGCTAACCGTGACATAATGCTTGGCGAAACGAGCGCGAAAAAGAGCCGAAACAAAGAGCTAAAAACGCTGATCGGGCGCGCCGAGGTGCTATATGAGGCGATACTTGGTAAAAGCATAGTTAGCGTAAACGAGTTTTTAAATTTAAAAGAGGGCGACATACTGCGCCTTGACCGCTCGGCAAACGACAAGGCTATCGTAACGATCGATAAAAAAGAGGTGTTTTTGGCTGAGGTCGGGCTGCATAGATTTAGAAAATCTATCCGTATAGAAGAGCTAATCAGAAGCGACAAAGATGAGATCAAAAATATCCTCGAGCAGTACGAAGAAGAACGTAGAGCAAAACTTATGAGCACTGAGCACGAGGATGAGTACGAAGACGACGATATATTAGGCGAGGATGAAAACAATGAATGATTTTTTTAAAATTTTCGTAAACGAGGTAAAGGCTACGGTCGAAGGGCTAACGGGTAGGACACCCGAGATAGGCGAGAGAAACGAATACGACGCGCCCAAACAAGAAGGCATAAAGCCGCCTCTAGCCGTTGCAAACATAGCCGTTAGCGGCGATACGACGGCAAAGATGATACTAGTAGCCACGCCGGTACTGATGAGCGCGATCGGCGAATGGATGCTCGGAGAAGAAGAGATCTCGCGCAACGAAAATCTAAGCGAGGACGAGCTGGATGCCGCTAAAGAGGTGTTTTCAAATATCATGGGCGCATTTTCTACGAGCCTTGGCGCGCAAAAAGGCATGCCGAAGCTAAATTTCGAGGTAGCGAAAGTAAATTTCCTCGACGAGAGCGCAAATTTTGATTTGAACGCGTTTGAAAAAATATACGTCTATTCCGTTAAAATCGGAGACGTCAGCGAGCAAATCGCCGTCGTGCTTGACTTTGCATTGGTGAAATTTTTAAATAAAGATCACAAAGAACCCACCCAGCAAGCAACCCTCGCAAAAGGCGATCTAAGCATCGAGGAAATGCGAAATATCGGGCTTATAATGGATGTGCGCCTGCCGCTTCACGTACGTATCGGCTCAAAAAGAATGCTGCTAAAAGACGTGCTCACGATGGACATAGGCTCGGTCATCGAGCTAAATCAACTCGCAAACGACCCGCTAGAAATTCTAATCAGCGACAAGGTCGTAGCCCTAGGCGAGGTCGTCATCGTGGACGGCAACTTCGGCATCCAGATCACTCAGATCGGTACGAAAAAAGAGCGATTAGAGCAGCTTAGATAAGGTTAAATTTAGAAATAAGAGGCTAAATTTAGCCTCGCTTTATCTCGGGCGCGCTTTTCTCAAATTTAACGGCATTTTGCTCAAATTTGAGCGCGAAACTACAGCGCGTAAATTTAACCCCGCAAGCGCAAATTTAACCGCAAAGAGAAATAATGGATGAAATTTTAAACGATCTGGCCAAATTTAGGGATTTTGCGACCTATAAAAATCCTAGCGTTACGTTTTTTGGCTCGGCCAGATTTGACGAAAATAGCAAATACTGTAAAATGGCCTTTAGCCTCGCAAAGCAGCTTGCAGACGGTGGTTTTGCCGTCGTTAGCGGCGGAGGGCCTGGTGTGATGGAGGCCGCGAACAAAGGAGCGTACGAAAGCGGCAAAAGTCCATCGATAGGGCTAAATATCGTGCTTCCGTTTGAGCAAGTGACGAATAAATACGCCACTAGCAACTTTGTTTTTTCAAATTTATCCGCTCGCAAATTTGCCCTTATCGAGCGCTCGAGTGCGTTTCTGGTGTTTCCGGGCGGCTTTGGGACGCTTGACGAGCTGTTTGAGATCCTAGTGCTCGCGCAAATCGGCGCTAAAAAAGCTAAAATTTTCCTCATCGGCAGTGAGTTTTGGAGTAAGCTTGATGATTTCATCAAAACCACGCTGATACGTGAAA
>CALBNA010000027.1 GCA_937896205.1 uncultured Campylobacter sp.
GGGGTTTTATGAAGCTATAACTAGTCATTTTCCAACTCTTTTTTCATTAGCTCGGTCATAGTTTTTAGCGTATTAACCGGATAAACGGCGGTCTTTACCAAAAGCTCGTTTTCTATATAATGTAAAAACGTAGCGCTCGTTCTCTCCGTAGCGTCAAAAATCACGATGTTTTCGATAAAATCGCCCTCGTAAAGCGGATTTGTGTAAAATTCTTTAAGCGCTAGCGAGATATAGCGGTATATGCTCATATCGCGTCCAAATATCGACACCGAAGCCGTTACGTCGGTGGATTCCGGCATATTTATATCGTAGTCGAGGTCCGCAAACTCCTCATTGTTGTCGTCCATTTTTAGCATTTCGCCAAGATCGTCCAGGCCGTCCATGGTGTTAAAGCTCTCGTCCACGTTCGCGATAAAATCGTCTATCTCGTCGCTGTTCTCTTTATCAAAATCCGCGCTATCGCTATACTCTTCATCGTTTTCTTTGCAAACGGCGGCGTATTTTACGCCATCGCTTGAGGTGATGCAGATGGTAAAACCCTCTTCGCAAGAGTAGACAAAAAGGGTGCTTGCGGTTGGCAGATTATGTTTTTCGATCTCTTTTTGAGTTAGTGCGATTGGTGAATAAAGTACGTCTACGCCGATATCCGTAAATTTTTCCTCTGCGGCTTTGACGTCCGAGTGCTTTGCGTAGATGAGCCAGTTTTTGGCAGGATTTATGCAAGTTATTTCTTTTGTTTTGATTCCTAGTTTTTCGAGATTATCGGCATTTTTAGCCTCAAACGCGCCTTGTTCGAGTGCGTCAAAAAACAGCGAAAGATAAACCCATTTATACTCTTTTTGCAAATTTCTTATGTACTCGTTTGCTCTGTCTGAAACTACGCCGAATTCATCTAGGTCAAATTCTGCTTTTATCGTTTTTAACAGCTTCGCGCCCTTGTAGGCCTCGCCGTAAAATAGGCATTTTTTGGACTGGATAACGGCTGTCTCTTATACACATCTGACGCTGCCGACGAAGAG
>CALBNA010000028.1 GCA_937896205.1 uncultured Campylobacter sp.
TTCAAAAAGCTATAATTTGCGCATTAGAAAATAAAAAAGAAGGAAAAAGATGAAATTTGAACCAAAATTTAGCCTTTTTTGCGGCGCGGTAGGGGTAAATTTGACCCTCGAGGCGAGCGAAAATTTAGGCAAAAACGGTGGCAAGGCGGCGAGATTTGACGGCGAGGCTTACGCGAAAGCCCGTCAAAACGATGTTGAATAAGGAAAAAATAAAGGAATTACTGAATCAAAGATTTGAAAAGGATATCCACAAAAAACTTTCAGAAATTCCTACGCCCGATGCGTTAAAGGATGTATTTAAGGGTGCCGAGCGCATAAAACGCGCGATCGAGCGAAACGAAAAGATCGTCGTCGTCGGCGACTACGACGTGGACGGCGTGATCGCTAGCGTCATAATGGCCGAGTTTTTCGATGATTTGGGCGTTAGCGAGTATTTCGTGCGTATCCCAAATCGCTTTAGCGACGGATATGGGCTAAATCCGCAAATCGTCGAGGAGATCGCGGACGCTGGCCTCATCGTGACCGTGGATAACGGTATCTCGGCAAACGACGCGGCTCAAATTTGTAAACAAAAAGGCATCGATCTCATCATCACCGATCACCACATGCCGCCCGACGTCCTGCCCGAGGCCTACGCGATCATAAATCCGAAGCAAAAGGATTGCCCTTTCCCAAATGTCGAAATTTGCGGCGCTCAGGTCGCGTGGTATCTAGTGGGCGCGCTAAAAGACGTGTGCCGTATCAACTACGATATGGGTAAATTTCTAGACCTCCTCGCTATCGCGATAATAGCCGATATGATGGAGCTTCGCGACCTAAATCGCATCCTAGTCAAGCTTGGCGTAAACCGCCTAAACAGCTCGCGCAGGCCTGCGTTTACTGCGATAAAGCAGCTCTACGGCAAAGATAAATTCGAGTGCGACGACATCAGCTTTCTCATCGCGCCGCTCATAAACTCATCGGGCCGCATGGACGATGCGAGCGTATCTTTTGAGTTTTTGCGCGCCAAAAGCTTAGACCGCGCCTGCGAGTGCCTCGATACCATCGTGAGCTTTAACAACTCGCGCAAGGAGGAGGAGCGCACGCTTTTTGAGTGCTCGCTAAAGGACGTGCGCGAGGACGAGCACATCATCGTGACATGGGGTAGGGGCTGGCACGAGGGCGTCATCGGCATCGTCGCCTCGCGTCTGGCAAAGCAGTTTAAAAAGCCGGCCATCGTCTTTAGCATCGACGAAAACCGTGCCAAAGGTAGCGCTAGAAGCGTGGGCAAGCTAGACATCCTCTCGCTTATCGCTAGCCACGAAAATTTACTCGCGGGCTACGGCGGGCACAAAGGGGCGGCAGGCATCGTGATAGATCCGGCAAATTTAGAAGCGTTTAAAAACGCGATAAATAGCTCGTGTATGCTGATGGATTTGCACGAATTTAGCGCGTTTGACGAGCCGTTAGGCGAGATAGAGGCGGGCGAAGTGGACTTTGAGCTGCTTGAAATTTTGGAGCATTTCGAGCCCTACGGACAGAAAAATCCGCGCCCGCTCTTTGAGATCAAATCCGCCGTCGTCAAAAACAAAAAACTAATCGGCAGGGAGCAAAATCATCTAAAACTAATCCTGCAAAAAGACGGCAAATGCCTCGAGGCGCTCTTTTTTAACTTCACTCGCGAGCCGCATACGGGCGAGAGCATAGATCTAGTTTTTTCGGTATCGAAAAACTCGTTTCGCGGACTCGTCACGCCGCAGCTACTGGTAAAAGAGATTTTGTAAATTTAATCTCGGTTTCGTTAAACTCAAATTTGATGAAACCGAGATTACTTAAATTTATAATTCTAATCCGTTAAAGTTACTTTTCTACACACTTAACGCAAACGACCGAAATATCAGAGTTTGAGCTAAATTTCACACAAAATAATTAACATTACATAAATATTCATACTTTATTTAAGTCGATTTTTGCTTCAATTTCAATATTAAATATTAATTTTGCAGGAGCGAAAATGAAAATTTCTTACGTTTTGGCACTGGCCATGGCGTCAAATTTGATGCTTAGCGCCGAGGAAGCGATAAATTTAAGTCCCGTTACC
>CALBNA010000029.1 GCA_937896205.1 uncultured Campylobacter sp.
ATGCAAAACATCGATGATCTGCGCGTTTGTATCGACAGGCTGGATGATGAAATTTTGCGCCTTATCGACGAGCGCATGGGATTTGTCAAAAAGATCGGCGAGCTGAAGCAGACCGCGGGCAGCGCGATCTACCGCCCGGAGCGCGAGCGCTCGATCATCAGCAGGCTGGACGGCGGAAAGGCGCTAAATCTAAGCAAAGAGGCGATCGAGGCGATATTTTTTGAAATTTTTTCGGTTTCGCGAAATTTGGAAAAGCCGCAGATCGTCGCGTTTTTAGGGCCTTTCGGCACCTATTCGCACCAAGCCGCCAAGAGCCGCTTCGGCGCGGTAAGCTCCTATCTGCCGCTCTCAAACATCGAGGCGGTCTTTAAAGAGCTTGATAGCGGCGAGGCCAAATACGGCGTCGTGCCGATAGAAAACAACACAGAAGGCGCGGTGGGCGCGACACTAGACTGCCTTGGGCGGTTTGATAGCGTCAAGGTCGTGGCTGAAATTTACATGGATATCCATCATATTTTTGCGAGCAAGTGCGAAAATTTAAAAGACATTAAACGCATCTACTCGCACCCGCAAGGCTACAATCAGTGCCGCAAATTTTTAGACGATCATATGCTTTCAGCTGTCGAGTTTATCCCGGCAAAATCAACCGCGCAGGCCGCGCAATTAGCTAGCAGCGAGCCAAACTCGGCCGCCATCTGCTCTAAAATCGCAGCCAAGCTTTACGGCGTGCCGATCTTGTTTGAGACGATCGAAGACAACGCCGCAAACCGCACGAGATTTTTTATACTAAGCGATTTTAAAAACGAGCGCGCGCAAAAAAATAAAACATCAATCCTAGCTAAGACCGAGCATCGTCCCGGAGGGCTCGTGGAGCTGCTACTAGCCTTTAGAGACGAGGGTATAAATATCACCAAGCTAGAGAGCCGTCCGATAAAACAGCGCGAATTTAAGGCGAATTTTTATATAGATTTCGAGGGGCACATCGATGACGACAACGTCCAAAAAGCGATACAAAAAGCGATAAGCTACGGTCACGAAATCGCGTGGCTAGGAAGCTACGTCGCGTGGGAGGAATGAGATGAAATTTAACGAAAATTTGGCAAATTTAGTGAGCTACGAGGCGGGCAAACCTATCGAGCTAGTCGTGCGCGAATACGGCATCGACGCCAAAGACGTCATCAAGCTAGCCAGCAACGAAAACCCGTACGGCACGAGCCCTGCGGTATTAAAAGCAGTCAGCGAGATAGTAAATAAAATGCACCTCTATCCGGATGACAGCTACTTTGAGCTAAAGGCCGCGCTAGCTAGTAAATTTGGCGTTAGCGAAAAATCTATCGTAATAGGTTCGGGAAGCGATCAGATAATAGAATTTGCCGTGCATGCAAAGGCAAACGCAAAGAGGGGAATTTTAACTGCGGGCATAACATTTGCGATGTATGAAATTTACGCTAAAGCAGCGGGTGCGAAGGTGTTTAAAACAAAGAGCAAAGAGCACGACCTGGGCGAGTTTTTGCAAATTTACAATGCTAAAAAAGACGAGATCGGCGTAGTATTTTTGTGTGTGCCAAATAACCCCCTTGGAGGCTGCCTGGATGCTGAAGAAATTTATAAATTTTTAGAGCAAATCGATGCCGATACGCTCGTGGTTATCGACGGTGCATATCAGGAGTTTGCTAAATTTAAAGACGCGAAAAAAGAGATAAAGCCTCGCGAACTCATAGCTAAATTTCCAAACGCGATATATCTGGGTACGTTTTCTAAGGCTTATGGCCTTGGCGGTATGCGCGTAGGATACGGTATCGGCGAAGAAAGCGTGATGAGCGAGCTGGGCAAACTAAGAGCGCCTTTTAATATAACGACGCTTAGTTTAAAAGCGGCTATCGAGGCGCTAAAAGACGAAGAATTCGTAAAAATGACGCTTGAGACGAACTTTGAGGAGATGAAAAAATACGAAAAATTTGCCGATAAGCACGGCATAAAGCGTCTACCTAGCTTTACGAATTTTATCGTTTTTGAATTTGAGCGTCAAAACGCGAGCGAGCTTGCTCAAAATCTGTTAAAAAAAGGTATAATTTTACGTGATCTAAAAGGCTACGGATTAAACGCGGTTCGCATAACGATCGGACTGCCTAGTCAAAACGACGTAGTTTTAAAACAAATTGGGGGAAATTTAAAGTAAATGGATTTCAAAACCGCAATTCAACAAATCGGACAGGTCTATCACAACCTCTCGTTAAGACAGCGCCTAGTCGCCGCGGGCTCGGTCGTGCTCGTGGTCGGTTTTTTAGTGTTTTTGAGCATTCACAAAAGCTCAAACGAAAACTACGACGGCTATAGCGTACTTTTTGAAAACACTTCCGCCGCAGACTCTGCGCTAATAATCCAGCAGCTTGAAAAAGATAAGGTAAAGTATAAAATTTTAAACGAGGGCACGATTTTGGTGCCAAACTCGGACGTTTACCGTGAGAGGATCTCGATCGCGTCGCTTGGGATTTTAAAGGACGGTAAGGTTGGATTTGAGATTTTCGATAAACAAGAATTTGGCGCGACTGATGCCGAGCAAAAGGTCAAATTTCAGCGTGCGCTCGAGGGAGAGTTAGCTCGCACGATCGAAAGTCTAGCACCGATAAACAAAGCCATCGTGCGTATCGCGATACCCAAAGAAACGATTTTTACCGAGCGAGCCACGCCGCCAAGTGCGTCTATCGTGTTAAATTTAAAAGACGGACAGAGCTTAAATTTAAAACAAATCACGGGTATTAAAAATTTGGTCGCGGCCGCGGTGGCAAATTTAAAACCAGAGCAAGTAAAAATCGTAAGCCAGGACGGAGTACCGCTAGGCGAGGAGGACGGCGAATACGATAGCGATCAGATCACGCAACAAATCCGCTACAAACGCGACGCCGAGCACAATCTCGAAGAAAAAATTATAAACGTCCTATCGCCTATCGTGGGCGGCTCGGATAAGGTCGTAGCCAAAGTAACGATAGACTTTGACTTTGCTAGAAAAGATAGCCAAAGCGAGACCTTTGATCCAAACTCTGTGGCTAGAAGCGAGCAAAACGTCGAAGAAAAACGCCAAGGCAGCAAAGAAGCCGAAGTACAAGGCGTGCCTGGGGCTGTGAGCAATATCGGTCCGGTCGAAGGCCTGCAAGACGGTAAAATGAAAGAGCTGTACTCAAAAAGCTCATCTACGACAAACTATGAAATTTCAAAAAAAGTCGAGCGCGTCAAGGATCAGTTTGCCAAGATAAACCGCCTAAGCGCCGCTGTCGTCGTGGATGGAAAATACGAAAATAAAAAAGACGAAAAAGGAAATCCTACTAGCGAAATAGCCTACGTACCGCTTGATAAAGAGCAGCTAGCGCGCATCGACGCTCTTATCCGCCAGTCTATCGGCTTTGATCAAAACAGAGGCGACGAGGTCACTGTTAGTAACTTTGAGTTCCAGCGTCAAGACGGACAGACGCCGGCTAGCAAAGTTCAGTCCTTTTTCGAGCTTTACGTAGTGCCGTTTTTACCTATCTTAAAGTATCTTTTTGTAGCGATCTTACTATATGTATTCTACAAGAAAGTCATTACGCCGTTTATGACCAAAATGCTTGAGGACGTAAAAGAAGAAGAGATCGATCTATCCGAAAATGAGGTTCAGCTCGAGGATAGCGAAGATACGCTGGAGAAATTTCAAGCAGCTAGGAAAAAGGTCGAAGAGCAGCTGGGTATCGGAGATAACTTTAACGAGGACGACCT
The DNA here is from genome assembly GCA_937896205.1 of uncultured Campylobacter sp. GTDB lineage: Bacteria > Campylobacterota > Campylobacteria > Campylobacterales > Campylobacteraceae > Campylobacter_A. The sequence goes on from CALBNA010000029.1 coordinate 3,751, forward strand.
GCGCTACGATGTATTACTAGAAAAGATGAAACTAGTCGTTCAAGATCGCAGTGAAGAGATAGCCGTATTGCTTCAAGATATGATAAAAAACGATTCTGACTTTAGCAACCGTAAGGACTTTTAATGGCAATAAAGTTAAATGAACAACAAAAGATGATTTACGACGACCTTTCGATGCCCGAAAAGGTCGCTATTTTGCTTATTCAGCTAGGTGAGGACGTTACGACGCTACTGTTTTCGCATATGGAGGTTGACGTCATAACCGAAATTTCGCGCTATATAGCTACCGCAAAGAGTACCGACAAAAGCGTAGCTGCTGCGGTTTTAGAAGAATTTTACGCTCTCATGCAGTCAAATCAATATATGAGAAGCGGCGGCTTGGAGTACGCGAAAGAAATTTTATACCGCACCTTTGGTCCTGAAGCCGCGCAAAAGATACTCGACAAGCTCGCAAAAAGCATGGAAAACACAAAGAGCTTCGGTTATCTTACCAAGGTCAAGCCTCAGCAGCTTGCGGACTTTATCGTTAACGAACACCCGCAGACTATCGCGCTTATTTTGGCGCATATGGACTCGACTAGTGCGGCCGAGACGCTTTCGTTTTTTAATAACGAGCTTAGAAGCGAGGTTGTCGTAAGAATGGCAAATTTGGGCGACATCAGTCCGTCTATAATCAAACGCGTTTCAACGGTGCTAGAAGGCAAACTAGAGAGCCTCACGTCCTACAAGGTCGAGGTCGGCGGACCAAGAGCCGTGGCGGAGGTGTTAAATCGCCTCGGACAAAAAGCTTCAAAAGCTACGATCGAATATATCGAAGACGTCGACGACAAGCTCGCTACGACGATCAAAGAGCTTATGTTTACCTTTGAGGATATTAACACCCTCAATCAAGCAGCTATCCGCGAAATACTTAAAAACGTCGATAAAAAAGACCTCATGGTCGCTCTAAAAGGCAGCGGCGACGCATTGAGAGATAAATTTCTCTCCAGTATGTCTCAGCGCGCCAGCGACTCGTTTAAAGAGGAGATGCAGTTTTTGGGAGCGGTGCGCGTAAAAGACGTCGAAGAGGCGCAGCGCCGCATAGTAGAGCAGGTTCAGGCCCTAGCCGAAAGCGGGGCGTTCCAAATAGGCGAAAGCGATGAGATGATAGAATGAAAAGTAGCGTAATAACAAATGAGCGCTCAAAAGAGCACTTTATAGAAAACTATCGGTTTAAAATTTTAGGTCAGGAAAAAAGAAGCGAGGATACACACTCGGCCCACGAAAGCGAATCCGGTCGCGCGACCGAGCATAACGAGCGAGTCTTAAACGGCGGGCAGGAGAGCTCAAATTTAGGCGAAGCAAAAGAGCAGGGCGGGCATTTTAAGCCTGAGTCAAGCTTCATCGAGGAGCTTTTGAAGCGTACCGATGAGATGAGCGGCAGTATGATAAAGCTGCAAATGCAAATCGAAAACCAAGAAAACGAATTTGCTAAACGCCTAGAGAGCGAGATCCAGCGCGCTAAAGAGGACGGCATAAAGCAGGGCAGAGACGAGGCGGCGGCTAAATTTGACGAGGAGTTAAGAGCGCTTGAGAGTAGATATCTAGGCTCGATAAATAAGCTAGAGGAGCAGGCGGCTAAATTTGAAAGCCTCATCTCATCTAGCGAGGCGCAGTTACCCGCTACCGCAGTTGATATAGCCAAAGAGGTCGTGAAAAAAGAGATTTCGCTAAATTCGGCAAACATCGCTGCAGCTATCTGCAAAGAGCTTTTTAGCGAGATAAAAGACGCCAAAGAGGTGCAGGTTAAAGTAAATCCGAAAGATTACGAGTTTATCAAAGAAAATTTCTCCGGTCAAAACGTCAAAATCTCCGCCGACGAAGCCATCAGCGCGGGCGGAGCGATCGTGCTTAGCGATGCGGGCAACCTCGAGGGCACGATCGAAGCCAGACTAGAAAAAATCAAAAAGATAATAGGACAATGATAGACGTAAAATCTATGAACATGGAGGAGCTCGAAGCGCTTTGCGGGAAGCTCCGTGATAAAATTTTACAAACCGTCAGCGCAAATGGCGGGCATCTTAGCTCAAACATCGGCGCGGTCGAGCTTATCGTAGCGATGCACTATGTTTTTGATGCCGCAAAAGATCCGTTTATATTTGACGTCAGCCACCAAAGCTACGCGCACAAGCTAATCACCGGACGCTGGGATAAATTTGACACGCTTAGAAAATTCGGCGGTATCAGCGGCTACACCAAGCCTTCCGAGAGCAAATACGACTACTTTATCGCAGGTCACAGCTCCACATCGATCTCGCTAGCAGTGGGCGCGTCAAAGGCGATCAAGCTAAAGGACGAGGATCGCATCCCCGTGGCCCTCATCGGTGACGGCTCGATGAGCGCGGGTATCGCGTACGAGGCGCTAAATGAGCTCGGCGATATCAAAAACCCATGCGTCATCGTCCTAAACGACAACGAAATGAGCATCAGCAAGCCCATCGGCGCCTTTAGCAACTACCTCTCGCAGATGATGGCGGGGCCGCTGTATCAGAAGTTTAAAAGCCGCGTCGAGCGATTTTTGAGCTATATGCCAGACGGCGCCGCGTATATGGCGCGCAGGATGGAGGAGGGCATTAGGATATTTACGCCCGGGATGTTTTTCGAGGAGCTGGGGCTTGAGTACATCGGTCCCGTAAACGGCCACGACGTGAAGGCGCTTATCGAGGCATTTAGCGTCGCAAAAGGGATGAAAAAGCCCGTCGTCGTGCACGCCCAGACGCTAAAAGGCAAGGGCTACGAAAAGGCCGAGGGGCATCTAGCTAGCTGGCACGGCGTGAGCCCGTTTGATCTTCAAAGCGGCGAAGCTATCAAAAAATCAGCCGCCAAATCTGCCACCGCGCTCTTTGCGGAAAATTTGACTGAGCTAGCTAGAGAGCATAAAAATATCGTCGGAGTCACCGCCGCGATGCCTACCGGTACTGGCATAGACGCTCTTATGGAGAGGTTTCCCGATAGATTTTGGGACGTCGCGATCGCCGAGCAGCATGCCGTTGCCTCGATGGCAGCGATGGCGAAGGAGGGCTTTAAGCCATTTATTGCGATTTATTCGACTTTTTTGCAGCGGGCATTTGACCAGGTCGTGCACGACTGTGCGATCATGAACTTAAGCGTCGTCTTTGCGATGGACCGCGCGGGCATCGTCGGCGAGGACGGCGAGACGCATCAGGGCGCATTTGACGTTAGCTATCTAAATTTGATCCCGAATTTGACAATTTTCGCGCCTCGCTGTGCCGATAGTTTTAGGCTAGCGATGCGCTACGCCTACGCTCACGAGGGGCCTTGCGCTTTTCGCTATCCGCGCGGAGCTTTTGCGCTGGCGCAGGGCGAATTTGAGGCGAGAGAGCTAAAGCTCGGCAAAGGCGAAATCTTGGTCGAGAGTAGTGGCGAAGCGGCATTTATCGCATATGGCAATGCCGTTGGCAAGGCAAACGCCGCTCGAAACATTTTGCTTGAAAAAACGGACGGCAAATTTGACCCGAGTCTTGTTGATCTAGTGTTTGTTAAGCCGCTTGACGGCGAACTTTTGCAAGAGATCACGCGCAGGCATAAAATTTGGTATGTATTTTCCGATACCGCAAAAAAGGGTGGCGTAGGCGAGATTTTAGCTGCATTTTTGCAAGAGCAGCGCATTTTTGATGTGCGCATCGTTAGCTTTGAGTTTGACGACGCGTTTATCCCGCACGGTGCTACGGCCGATGTCGAGAGGACTCTAGGTATCGACGCGGCAAGCATTTGCGATAAAATTTTAGCCCAGAGGACGGATCAAATTTGAGCTGAAGCATTCTTGTGCGTTTTGGCGAGAGTATTTGTGCATAAAAGGTACAAATTTGAGCTAAATTCACCTTTTACGCTCGGTCTTGCTGCTTTTACCTTTAAATGATGCGGGCAAATTTAATTAAAACAAAAGATCAAATTTAGCAGAACACACTAATCCCAAAAATCAAAATTTGACTTCAAGAATCATGCCAAAATTTATAAAAAGTACAAATTTAAACCCAAAACTGACATAAATTTTAGTAAATAATAATTTATATTACCAACTATAAAGAGGTTTTAAATAAAATTTTTGTATATATAGCTAAAAAATATCAGGAAAAACGATGAACTATATGGAACTTCTCAAAACTCACGGCCTCAAAGCCACCCCGCAGCGCCTCAGCGTGCTCAAGATCCTCGACCGCCACACGCACCCGACGATCGATGAGCTTTACGACGAGATCTGTGCTGAAAACCCGTCCGTATCGCTCGCGACGGTGTATAAAAACCTAAATATGCTAAAGGACGAGGGGCTCGTCGTCGAAGTCAATATGCCAAACCAAAAGGCGCGCTACGATATCTTTAGCTATCCGCACATCCACGTCGTATGCGAGAGCTGCGGGCACGTCGAGGACTATAACTTCTGCGAGGCGCTAAGCGAGTACAAGGAAAATTTAGAAAGAAAGCTCGGAAATTTCATCGAAAAGATGAATGTGCTCGTAACCGTGAAGGACTGCCAAAACTGCCGCCATTAGGCTTTTTGCTCGCTTTTTTGGCGAGCTAAATTTTCTCTCGTTTATAGCTTTATAATGAATTAAATTCGGGATTATGCCGATAAAATTTGCCGCTGTTTTTGATCCTGCAAGCGAGCTTTTATCAAGAATAAATTATACTCGCAAGAGCTTTGGTAGTGCCAAAACAGCGATATATTGCATCTTAACCTACTTAAATCATACTAAACCTCACTCCGCGACGCGATTTACCCAGATCAAAAACTCATCGCTCGGGCTCTCGCCGTCTATATGCGCGGGCGTGACGAGTTCAAGTGCGGTCTGCGGGATCGTCGTTTTAAACGTCTGTGTTACCCACTGCTGAAATTTCAGGTTTGGATGCACGATAAAGTCCCCGCTGTTTGGTGGAGCGCTAAAATCCTCATCCCAGCAAATTTCATCGTATCCGATCGCAAGCAATCGCAAAAAATCAAGCCCGCTATGAGCCAAAACGCATGTCATCGTCGAGCCCGAGCCGGAGCCCATGTGCACGATCTTTGTTTCCCCTGCATCGTCCAGCCACAGCGCGCACATCGAGCCCTCCGAGCCGCTGCCTACGAACATGCAAAGCCGCTGCTTGATCTTGGCGGCAAGCTCGCGATCCTCGCCGTAAAACTAATACCTTAGCGTTTTATCGCGATTTTTCGGCTCATCCGTGAAAAAGACGATGTCCGTGCCGCCCTCGCGCTCATCGTCGCTCCAACTCTGCTGTAGCCGATCCTGCGGGTAGAGATAGCCGCGTCTGTGCCCGCCAACGTCGTCATAAAAGCCGTTTGCTTCGATCCACGCATAAAGCGCTTCAAGCTCACTCGGCACGCGCATGCCCTGCGGTAACACCTCGCGCAGCTGCGCTAGTAATAAATTTTCCACGATCGCTCCTTTTGCTAAATTTGCCGCTCGAATTTTACTGCGTTTCGGCTAAATTTACGGATATTTTGTCTGATATCTGCGGCGTTTTACGCACTCCGTCGCCGCAAGCGCAAACTGGGCTCATTAAATCTAGCCGATTTTGGTTGCGATACGCATGCCGCAGAGATGAGCGTATTTTGACGGATGGAAATGCGTCAAATTTCACGATATAAATTTTACTACTTTAAGGTCTCTTAGAAATTTTCTGTTTTAAATTTATCGCGTTTATGATATGTCGGTGATACCGTCATCAAATTTGGTTTTAGCGTTGCTAAAAGTTGAACGCAAATTTCGCCGCTGCTTGACCTAACGGGCGAATTTCGTCTAAATTCCAAGCTCGGCTCTTACGAGCGCTTCGTTTTGCGGCGTCAAAAAGCCCGCGATATCCTGCCACATCGAGTGAAAGCCGTATCCGCCGTCTATCATCTCGCTGCGCGCGGCGTCCAGGCTCCAGCCCTGATAGATCACGCGGTACATCGCCACCACAAGCCCCGTGCGATCGGCTCCGTGATAACAGTGCACGAGCACGGCGCCCTCCTTTTGGCGTTCGCGAATGGTGCGCAAAATTTCCGCTATCTGCGCGGGCTTTATCTCCCAGCTTTGAAGCGGCTTGTTTGCGATCCAAAATTGATCCCCAAACGCCCTTCTGTCGCCGCCTCTGCTAAAATGGCGCAGATTTACGATGCTTTTGATGCCTAGTTCGTGCAGCTTCGCGGCGTAGCTTCCATCAAGCTGCGCGCTGCGAAACAGCAGCTCGTCCACGCGGTAGAAATTTTTCGCTTCGTCGATGAGGGTTGCTTTTTGCGATGAGTTTGGGTTTATGCCGCTCGCTGCGGTATCTGCGTTTTTAAAATGCGCGTCTTTAAATTTGGCGTCTTTTGCGTCCGCGAGATTTTGCTCCGCGCCGCTCGTTTTTCTAAAATTTATGGAATTTGCTTCTGTCGCGAGCTCTGCATTTATGCCGGTTGCAAAGAAAAATGCGACCGATAACGCAAGGGTTTTAAATTTCAAATTTCATCCTTTAAATTTGGCTAAATTTTATGATGTTGTAAAAATTTGACGCCAGAGGGGTCAAATGCAAAATAGCAAGCGCGCCTAAATTTAACGAAAAATTTGAGCGTCAAATCCGCCAAAATCGCCGCTAGATTTCGCCCCGAGCCCGCAAGCTACGCCGCAAAAATTAAAATTTCGTTTTAAAATTTCCCCGTTCCCGCCCTGGGTATCGCTAGATCAGTACGCGGTAGTTACATTGCGTAGTTACATTGCCCTTGTAAATTTACTGAAAATAAATCGTAAAAGGGGTGCGCCGTTTCCGCGAGCGCTGCTATAAACCTGTTTCACAGGTGAGTTTCGTACTCGCCCCTTGCGATACTTACCCGAAATTTTAATTTTCACGAAATTCGCTCGAATTTCGCCGCTAAATTTGACGCTTTAGTTGGTCAGCTCAGTCTGCCAGTTCGCGCCTTGCAGCGTCGTGTCAAGCTGCCTGATCTGCCTAGCCAGCTCGTCCACCTGCTTTTGTAGCGCCGCGACGTCGACCGTGCTTAGGATTTTAATCTCGCTGCGCGAATAAACATCCACCTTTTGCGCGGCAGCTTGCGCGAATGCACGCAGCGCGCCCGCTTTTAGCGTGAGTACGTCGCGTTTGGCGATTAGCTCGGTTAGGCTCTTGCCGTCCGCTTTTGCGGTGCAGTTGGTTAAATTTATCCGAACGATTAGTCGCTCAAGCTCGCCCGTAAGCGCGTCCAGCTCGGCTAGCAGCGCCTTTGGCTCCTCGCTAGGCTTCTCACCCTCTTGCACCTTTGCGTTATCCGCGAGCCTTGATTTTAGCTGCTCGATGCGTTTTTGTATGTCGGCGCGCAGTATCAGCGCCTCGGCTAGTTTCATTTTCGTCCTTTTTAAAATTTATTTGCCGCCGCCAAGCTGCCTATCCTGGCCGTAGTGCGGCGAATACGGGCCGTAGAGCAAGCAGTCTCGGCAATCGGTGCTAAACAAGATCGCGTCCGCGCGCGCCGAGAGATCAAAGCTCGCGTCCGAGACCGAGTCGGCGATCTGTTTAACTAGGGCGGAAACTAGCATGCCGATGAGGTTGCCGCCGCCGTCGCCAGAGTTGTTTGCCGCGCTGGCGCTCTTTTGCCAGAGCACGGCGCCGGTGTTTAGATCCACTAGAGTCGCCGCTACGCTCACGCGCGTGACGCTGCTAATGAGCATATACGAGGTGCCGTAGTCTGCGACGTTTAGATACAGAGCGGCATCAGCGCCGAATATCTGCTTTAGCTTGTACGTGGAGACTTGTGCGATCTCCGCCGCGTCATAGATGCCGTTGTTTTTAAAGGTCTCGTTTACGAGCGCGGGGGAAAATACGTAATATCCAGCCTCGCTAAGCGGATAGAGCGCATTTGCTAGCACCGCCGCGGAGGCCTTTATCTCGGATGAGTCGCTGGTCGGCATCATGACGACGATCGAGCGAGGCTTGGTCTGCAAAAACGCCGAGTAGTCGTAAACCTCGGGCTGCGAGCCTGCGCACGCTCCAAGAAACAGCACCGCAAACGCGCCAAGAAGCGCCGATTTTATTTTATTTTTCATTTTGGCTTCCTTTTGCGGTTTTGCTATTTTTGGCAGGCTTTGATTGTTTGTTTTTTACATTTTGCTTGCTCGTTTGCTCGCTTAAATTTGAGCTTTTGTCGTTTGAATTTGACTCGCTCGCGCCGGCTTTTTCCTTCGTCTGCTCGCTCAAATTTGCCGCAGTTTTGCCTGCCGCGCCCGCCGCTTTACCGTTTTGATTTAGCAAAAACATCGCGTAGTCGCGCGACTCTGGATAGAGCTCGGCCTCTTTTTCGACGTAGGATTTAAATTTCGCCCCATTTCCTTGCGAAAGATAGAGCAAACCTAGATGTGCGTGCAGTCCGGGAGGGACTTTGGCGGCTCTTTGATAGGCTTTTTGCAGGCTCTCCTCGAGTGCGGCGATCTGCGCGTCCGCGTCGCCCTCCTGGGTTAGATACTCGTAGACCGAGCCCGTGTATGCGCCGTCCCAGTAGTATAGCTGTCTAGGCGAGTCGTCCGCGCAGCCAGATAGTAGCATGGCGGCGGCGGAGGCGAGCGCGAAATTTGCTAGAGTTTTAAAGCGCAAAAATTATCCTTATTTCGCGTTAAAGGCGCCGCTTTCAAGCCCGCGCGTTAGGTTGTTTACGGCTTCGATGATGGCTAGGCTTAGTACCTTGCCGTTTAGCGTCGAATCATAACCCGCGCTACCGCCAAAGCCCAGTACTTCGCGGTTTGAGAGCTCGTACTCGCCAGCGCCCTGAGTGGAGTAGATCACCTCGGAGTTTTTCACGTCCACGACGTTAAGATTTACCTTCGCGTAGGCGGTTTGGGTTTTGCCCTTGCCAAGTATCCCAAAAAGCTGATGATCGCCCGTAGTTTTGCGGCCAAACTCCGTCACATCGCCCGTGATGACGTATCTTGCGCCTTTGATGTTTTGCGCCTCTTTGCTTAGTGCGCTTTCTTCTTTGATGGCGCGCATGTTGCTGCGGTCAAGCACCGAAAAGCGTCCGCTTTGCTGTAAATTTGAGATGAGGATGGTTTGGGCTTGGTTGCCTAGTCTGTCCTCGCCGTCTGAAAATACGCCGTTTTGGTATGAGGACTGATTGCTAAAGCGGCCGATCGAGACGGCGATCTTTTGTCCTTGATAGTTGGTGTTTATGGTTTGAACTTTTGGCGTTTCGACTACGCGAGATCTCTCCGTCGCGCAGCCGGTTATCAGCATCGCAGCGCACACGGCTAGTAAAAATTTTACATTCGTTTTCATATCGCTCCTTTAAATTTTGATTTGCGTTATTATCTTACTATTTTTAGCTTAAAAATTTTTAACCCGCCTAAAAATTTGAGTCGCGGCGTCGGCTGGGTCAAATTTGATTATAAAATTTCCGCCTCTTTGCTTGCGTTTATCGAGCTTAGCGCGATGCGGTCGCCGGGTTTTAGCTCACTTAGATTTACGGTTTTGCCGTCCTTTTGTACTCGGACGAAATTTGAAATCTGCGCGAAAAACGACTCTTGCTGCGCGTATGCGGCGCGAGCTAGTTTTAGCGCGTTTTCAAATTTGAGCAGTTTAGTCTGCGCAGCGGCGTCTAAAACCTGCCTTAAATTTAGCAAAATTTGCTCTTTGCGAGCGATCTTTTGCGTGAGGCTCGCCTGAGAAAATCTCGCCCTCATCATCGCTAGAGCGTTAAATTTACGCTCCCAAATGCGTATAAAGGCCGCGTCCGTCGCCTCGCTTAATCTGTCTATGCTTTGCATTAGCTCGCCCGCATCGGGCAGTAGCGCAGCCATCGCCGCGCTTGGGGTCGGAGCGCGAAAGTCCGCCGCAAAGTCGCTGATGACGTAATCAATCTCGTGTCCGACGGCCGATATCACGGGCGTGCGCGCCGCGTAGATCTCGCGGGCTAGATTTTCGTCGTTAAAGCACCACAGATCCTCTCTGCTGCCGCCGCCGCGTGCCAGCACGATCGCGTCCGCGCCGCTGGCGCCCGCTCTTTTTAGCGCGCGTATGAGCGAGGCGGGCGCGGTTTCGCCCTGCGTTAGCGAGTCAAAAACTAAAATTTCAGCCAGCGCCCAGCGCTGCGAAGCGATACGTAGCATGTCTTGCAGCGCGGCTGATGTTTTTGACGTAACTAGCGCGATCTTACGGGGAAATTTAGGCAGCGGTTTTTTGCGCGAGATATCAAAAAGCCCTTCGCTCTCAAGTCTGGCTTTTAGCTGTTTAAATGCAAGTTCGAGCTCGCCTTCGCCGCTTGGGCGTATGAGAGTTGCTATAAACTGATAGCTGCCGCTTGGCGAGTAGAGCGAAATTTTGCCGTAGAGAGCGACTTTCATACCGTCTGCGACGTCAAATTTCAGCTTGGCGGCGTTAAATTTATAAATGACCGCCGAGATCGCGGCCTTTTCGTCTTTTAGCGTGAAGTACCAGTGGCCCGAGCCGTGTTTGACGAGCCGCGAGATCTCGCCCTCTACCTCGACGTAGGAAAACGTCGTCTCAAGCAGCGTTTTGGCCTGCTCGTTTAGCTCGCTGACGCTTAGCACTCACGCGCCTTTTGCGCGATGAAAAGGGTAGAAATATCCATCGAAAAGCTCTTGCAAAGGCGCATCTCAAAGCCAGCGCTAGCGAGCTCGTCTGCAAAGCTTTTGGCGTCTAAAAAGCCTTCGATCGAGTTTGGTAGGTACTCGTAGGCTTCTTGATTTTTGGAGATAAAGCCGCCTATTTTAGGCAAAATTTTACCTAGATAAAAGTCGCGAGCACCCGCTAAAAGCCCGCTTTTTTTGCGTTTGGTAAACTCTAGCACTACGACGTATCCGCCCGTTTTTAGCACTCTGTTAAACTCTCTTAGCGCGGCCTCACGCTCGACCACGTTTCTGATACCGTAGCTGATGCTTAGCACGTCCATCGAGCCGCTATCAAGCGTCGTTTGCGTCGCTAGCGCCTCGATAAATTTAAACTCGGGAAATTTTTGCTTAGCGACTGCTAGCATGCCGCTTGAGGGATCGACGCCGATTAGGTTTTCGATTTTTGCGTTAAACTCGCCCGCCGTCTTTTGCCAAAAGCCCATCATATCGCCCGTGCCGCATGCGACGTCTACGATATTTACGCTTGAGTCTTTGAAATTTGACAGAACCGTTTTGCACGCGATCTTGCGCCAGCTCACGTCCGCGCCCATGCTTAGCACGCGGTTTGCTAGGTCGTAGGTAGGCGCGATGTCGTTAAACATCTGAACTATTTTTTCTTGTTTTTCCATTTTTTCTCTTTAGATATAGTAGATTTTTAAGCCGTGCGAAAGCTTTGTGAGGCTTTTTAAAATTTTAGGCTTTGAGTCCAAAATTTCGCTTCGCAGCTCGTATATTTTTTTGTAAATTTTAGCTTGGAGCTTGTCTATGCGCTTTTGCTCGGTGCCGCTTTTTACGTGTGCGAGCAGGCCTAGCCAGACGTCGGCGTCTTGCAACGAGCCGAAAACTTCTTGTAAAATTTTGGTCTTTTTAAAACATTTTTTAGCCGCAGGGAAGCCAAAACCGCCGCCGAAAATTTCGCTTAAGTATCTCAGCCTTTTTATCTCGATGCGGCACTTGTGAAACTGCGCGTTCTCGGTGGTTTGGCTCAAATTTGAGAGAGATTTTTTAAGGCGTAAAATTTGAGCTCGCATGGATTTTGCGACGAGTTTTTTTATTGGCGCGTCTCCTAGCTCGCCTTTAAAAAAGCCGCTTCCTTCGCGTAAAAATACCTCCCAGTCGCGCAAAATTTCGCTTGTTTCGTCGCTTTGCAGCTCGGCTTGGACGCTTTTGGCTAGGGTTTTGCTTAGATTTTCTAGCTCGCTCGCTAGCGCTTCAAAGCCTTTTTGCTTTTGCAAAAACTTGCAAAATACGTCTATATCGCGCTTTTGGTTAGTTAGCTCGGCTAGTTTTTTAAAATTTAGCAAAAAATGCCGCGCCGTTTTGCGGTCGAAAACGGGAGCGAAAATTTTGAGCAAAGAGCGGGTTTTACGCAAATTTATGCGGATCTGATGCAGCGCCTCGGCGTCGCTAGAGCTTGCGTACTCGTTTAGGTGCTTGCCAAGTAGCATAAATATCTGAAAAAACACTATCCGCATCCCGTCCAGCGCGCCGATGTAGCTTGGTAAATTTAGCTCTAGCCCCGGGCTGTTTCGTAAAATCTCAATGCTCTTTTGCGCGTCAAATTCGCCCTGCGGCAGGCCAAAAAGCGCTAAATTTTTATTTTTATAGCGTTCATCTTCCGTGACTTCGCCGGTTGCGTGCGCGGCGATAAACTCGGGCGGGCTAAACTCCGCAGCCTCGCGCTCGTCGCTAAACTCGGCCTCAAAAGTTACAAGCCCCTCTAAGGCGCCATGAAAAATATCTATGTTGCAGGCGACGCCATCAAGCTTAAATAGAAACCTCGTCTTTTTTATAGGAGCGGCGACTGCGTTTTTTAGGGCTTTTTTAAAGCTTTTAGCGTCCGTTTCGCTCTCGTTTTCCTCACGCGCTAGACCGACGCCTGATTTTTGCGTGATCGTAAAAACGCCTGAAGCCTCGCGAAATCTAATCTCCTCAAGCGGAGTGATTTTGACGTAAATTTGCGTCACTTCTTTTTGCTGGACGTCGATGTTGCGGGCTTTTAGCTCGTTTATGACGGCGGCGTCACGCAGGATAAATTTACGCTCGATCTCTATCAAATTTCGCTCCTTAATATGAAAAATTGTATCAAAAGGTAGCTTAAAGTGTAAAATTTGCATCCTTTTGCCGCCGACCTTGCGACGCGAAATGATTTTTTAACGCAAATCACGCTAAAATCAGCTCAAATTTGAAAGGAGTTTGGATGAATAGAAAGCTAAATTTTAGCGCGGGCCCTTCGGCTTTGCCTCTTAGCGTGCTTGAGTGCGCGCAAAACGAGCTCACCGACTATCAGGGCAAGGGCTTTTCGATAATGGAAATCAGCCACCGAAGCAAGATTTTTGAAGAGGTGCACTACGGCGCGATGACTAAGGCGCGCGAATTATACGGTATCGGCGAAGAGTATGATGTGCTATTTTTGCAAGGCGGCGCGCATTTGCAGTTTGCGATGATACCGCTAAATTTGGCCGCCAAAGGCGTCGCGCAGTACGCAGATACAGGCGTCTGGACGAGCAAGGCGATCAAAGAGGCTGCAAACGTCGGCGTATCCTACGAAGTGGTCGCCAGCAGCAAGGAAACCTCCTACGACCGCATCCCTGAGGTTAAATTTAGTGATGACGCCGCATACGGCTACCTCTGCACGAACAACACCATCTACGGCACGCAGTACCGCGCGCTGCCTCGCTCCAAAGCTCCACTAGTGGTTGACGCGTCGAGCGATTTTTTCTCGCGGCCGATTGATTTCACGGACGTGGGGCTGCTCTACGGCGGCGCGCAGAAAAATGCCGGCCCAAGCGGCGTAACCGTCGTCATCATCCGCAAAGATATGCTGGAGCGAGCCTGCATGGATCGCACTCCGACGATGCTTCGCTACGACACGCATGCTAGCGCTGCGTCGCTATACAACACGCCCCCGACCTTTGGCATATATCTGCTAAATTTGACGCTGGGCTGGGTGCAAGAGCAGGGCGGTCTAGCGGGCGTAAACCGGATCAACGAGCAAAAAGCGGCGCTGCTTTACGGCGCGATCGACGGTTCTGGCGGCTTTTACAAAGGTCATGCGCAAAAAGATAGCCGCTCGCTGATGAACGTTAGCTTTACCATCGCAAACCGCGATCTGGAGGCGGCCTTTATCTCCGAGTCCGAAAACGCGGGCATGCTGGGTCTAAAAGGACATCGTCACGTAGGCGGCATCAGAGCCTCTATCTACAACGCCGTGAGTATCGAAAACGTGCGGACTTTGGCTGAGTTTATGAAAGAATTTGCAAGGAAAAACGGGTAAATCAGGGTAAATTTGACGGGGCGCGCCGCGCGAGTTTGTATTTGTTTCGGGCAAATTTAAACTCGGGCGTTTAAATTTGGGGTGCGTCAAATTTTGCTTTCTACTTAAATTTAAGCGGCTTTGGCTTGAGGGCGGTCGCTTAAATTTGCTTCGGTTTTACGGCGAGCCGATCTTAAATTTTCCGAGTTAAATTTAGCTCGCGCCCGCCTTTTGTTATACATTTTAAATTTAACTGCGTGAAGCAAGATTTGGAGAAAATTTGAGAAACTACGACGAAAATCCGATAATCATAAACGATTACGGCGCGCTGTTTTTGGCGGGATGGTATATTATTCTTTACTCGATTCTCGTTTTTGTATTTGCTTTTAGCGACTATGAGCTTTTATACCGTATTTATCTTATTGCTTTGCCCGCATCTTTTTTATTATTCTGCCTATACAATACATATGTTTTCGCACCGCGAGTTTTTAAACAAAAACCGAGCTTTTTTAGATTTTCTAGCGAGCAAATTTATCATATAGAGTATGTCTACGTAAACAAAGTAGAGAGCGAGGAGAAAATCGTCCTCGTAAAAGACATGGAAAAGGTCTATTTTTGCGTTATCAGCGAGCTTGATAGCAGATACGGCAGATTTCACTTTTTTACCCCGTATCAGCTCTATAAAAAGTCCTCGATCGGCGTGCATTTTAATAAAACGAAAGACTTTATAAGATATCTTTTAGTTTATTTGATATTTGCGCCTGTCTCTTATACACATC
>CALBNA010000030.1 GCA_937896205.1 uncultured Campylobacter sp.
TCGGCAGCTAGGCGGCCTTTGGTGATCGGGGTTTTTAGTTCGTGCATTATGTTTCTTAAAAACAGCTTGCGCGATGCGTTTAAGCTTTTGATCTGGGACACTGCGTCATAAAACGCCTCCGCAACTTCGGAAATTTCGTCGTTACCGCTACTTACGTTTTGCACTTCTTCGATCTCGCCCGCGGCAAATTTAGCTATCTGGCGCTTTAGTTTTCTTAGCGGTTTTAGCTTTCTGATAACAAAAACGTAAGCGGCCAAAAGTATGATCGCGACTAGAGAAAATATGATCTTGATGATGTCGTAGCGGTATGGTTGATAGTCGTTATCCTTTAAAAGCAGGATTTTATCTACGTGTTGGACTTTTAGATAGTGGTGATTTTGATAGATCATGATAGCACTGGAGCCGATGTCTGCGGATATCTCCTCAAGCACGGTTGCGTTTGCTAGGATCTCCTCTTTTTGTTGCTCGTTTGTGATCTCAGGCATCTTAAAGTCGCCCGTTTGACGCTCGTACTCTTTTTCGTTTATGATACCGCTCATCAAAAAGAGCTGATTTCTAGCGATCGTGGAGTACTTGGCGTTTAGCTCGCGCGCGTAGTTTTGCTTGTCGTAGTCCATCAGCCACAAAAATGCCAAAAATATGCTCGTAAGCGCAAGCGCGAAGATAAAAGTGATGGTGTAAAAAACCGATGAGCGTTTCATTTGCAGGCTTTAGCTCAAATTTACTGCATCAGCTTGTAGCCGATGCCGCGGATAGCGTGGATGTATTTTGGCTCTTTTGGGTCGTCGCCTAGCTTGCCTCTGATGCGCCCGATGATGACGTCGATGCTCTTGTTCGTCGAGTCCTCGCTGATGCTCGCGCAGTTGTAGATGAACTCCTCGCGTGTGATGGCGCCGCCTTCTTTTTGCAACATGTATTTTAGGATGTCGTACTCGGCCGCGGTCAAATTTAATGGCTCGCCTTTTAGCGTGATGACGTGTTTAAAGTCATCTACCGCGATATCTTTCTCGCGCGCAGGCTCCTTTGCTCCGCTTAAATTTGCACCCGTTACCGCGCTTTGGCGGCGCAGGTGGCTTTTGATACGAGCTAGCAGCTCCTGCGGGTCGTAAGGCTTTGGCAGATAGTCGTCCGCGCCGTTATCTAGGGCATTTACCTTGTCGGTGATGTCGTGGCGCGCGCTTGAGATGATGATGGGCACGTCGTGGCGCTTTCGGATCTCTTTGCACACTTCTAGGCCGTCGAGTCCCGGTAGCGTGAGGTCTAGGATCACGAGGTCAAATTTTTCTACGTTTAGCGTTGAAAGCCCGATATACGGCTCCTCTGCCGTCGTTACGCTCATATCGCTTTTTGCTAAAAACTCAGTCAAAATTTCCGCCAGCTCCAGGTCGTCTTCTATCATCAGAATTTTTATCATTTTATGTCCTTTCGGGGATTATAGCGAGTTTTGACTAAATTTTTAATGGCGGGCGGGGCTTGTTTTTTGTTGCGCTGCGCTTGCAACCTGCATATGAGCGCTTTTGTTAAGCTTGGTAAAATTCGACCAAACTAAGACGCGCAAATTTGAATCTATAAATTTAATCAGTTTAAATTTAGAAATGGAGGAGCATTAAATTTGACGGGTAAAATTTGAGATAAAATTTGGAAAATTTAAAAAGAAAAGGCGCAGTTTCCCGCGCCTAAAGGTAGAAATTATTTTATAACAAGACCTTGGAAAAGTCCGCCGCGATTAACCCAAACGAGGGTCTTTTTACCTTTTGCGCTTGCTAGGGCTTTGTTAAAATCATCTATATTTTTGATATTTTCCTCGGCGATTTGGATGATGATGTCGCCTTTTTCAAAGCCGATTTTTTCAGCATTCGAGCCAGCTTTTACGTCAGTTACTAGGATACCGGCGGCATCTGCGGGTAGGCGGTATTTGTATCTTGCGTTGTCGTCGATCGCCGTGACGCTAAGACCTTGGATCGCCGTACCGTTTTTTGCCGCCGGCGCGTTTGATTTTGCGTTTGCGTTAGCTAGTTTTATCTTGGCGGTTTCGATTTTGCCCGAGCGTTCGTAGGTT
>CALBNA010000031.1 GCA_937896205.1 uncultured Campylobacter sp.
GTAATAGCTTGATATATTCGTGTTTTATGATTATTTATGTTAAATTTTTGCATTAAGCTTACCACGACCGATTTTGTGCTAAAATTATGACTATAAAACTTTTATAAAGGAGAACTTATGAAACTCGCTAAAATTTCTTTAGCTGCTTTGGTTGCGCTAGGCGCTTTCTCTACTTTAAATGCTACTCCGCTTGAAGAAGCTATTAAAGATGTAGATTTTTCTGGATTTGCAAGATATAGATATACTCACAATAAAGTCCGCTGGAATGGTATGCCAGGCGCATTCAACAAAAATAATGCAAATCATAACTTCAGATTCGTAGGTACTTTTAAGGCTGCTCTTGACGATAACTTCTTTGGTGTTTTGGGTCTAAGATACGCAGCAAATGACGGTTCTGGATTTAATGGCGATACCACCAATACTACAAGCTCATTTGGTGTAAGAGAATTTTATCTTGGCTACAATATAAACAATACTACAATAACAGCTGGCAAACAATTTGTTAAAACATATTTTGACGATGATTTGGTAGGAACTGGTTTAAGAGTACAAAACACTGATATATCAGGTCTTACTTTGGTTGGTGTTGCTTTTGACGCACTTGAAACAGATAGCATTGACTATGACGGTCGACTACTATCAGGCCTAGCAGGATCAAAAAGCCTTAACTACTATGGCGTGGGTGTAATGGGAAGCTATGATCCTGTAAACTTTAAAGCTTGGTGGGCATATCTTGAGGATACCGCAAATTTATTTGCAGCTGATGCGGCTTTGAAATTTGATCTAGATGCAGTAAAACTAGGCTTACAAGCACAATATGTTCACAATGAGTCAGACGACAATAACTTTGGTGATGCAAATTTCTTCGCAGCTAAAGGTGATGTAGGATTTGCCGGAGTCGGTTTAAATGCAGGTTATATCTACTATAAGGCTAAAGACGATAAAAAATCTTTTGTAACTGTTGAAGACAACGGCAAACTAATCAACCCAGGCAAACTACTTAACTCGGTCATG
The DNA here is from genome assembly GCA_937896205.1 of uncultured Campylobacter sp. Taxonomy (GTDB): domain Bacteria; phylum Campylobacterota; class Campylobacteria; order Campylobacterales; family Campylobacteraceae; genus Campylobacter_A. The sequence goes on from CALBNA010000031.1 coordinate 1,015, forward strand.
AACGGTAGCGCTCAATACTACAATAATATCAAAGACAAAAACGACTATTGGTTTGTCGGAGCGTCATATAAATTTAACGAGTTTGGCTTGTATGCTAACTATATAGACGGTAAGGGCTATAGCTATAGATACAATAAGAGAGTTGATAGAGACGAGTGGAACGTCGGCGGTAGCTATGCTTACAGCAAAAAACTTAATTTCTCTACATTCTATGCAGCGGCTAAAGAAAAAGACGGAGATCATAAAAATAAACACGACCGCATAAGATTCGAAGCCAAATACAGCTTCTAATCAAAAAAGCTAGTTTTATGCTATAATCCCAAGCAAAATTTCCCTTGCTTGGGATTTTTAAATTTATCAAAAAGGTTTTTTATGAAATTTATGCATTTTTCGCTTTTAGCATGTCTTTTGACTTTTTCTTTAAATGCTGCAGACGAGCCGAGTTATATATTCGAGGCAAAGGGTGAATTTGCAAAAGAGCTAAAAAGTTTGGTAGAAAAATATTCTAAAGACGAAAATATAAGTATAAACGTTTATGAAAAAGCTCCTGAGACCGATGGTGGCGGCAAGTTTTTAAATATCGGCGTAGATAGCAAAAGAAGGTATAGTGTGGAAAAAGGTCGTGAACTGTATGCTAAAAATTGCGCTTCTTGTCATGGCGAAGATGGGAATAAAAGAGCTTATGGCACATCCAAAAAGTTAACTAAAGTAAGTGCAGAGGATATAGAGGCTGCTTTTTCTGGTTATCTAAACGATTCTGACTATGGCGGAAATATGAGAAATCTAATGAAAACCGTTGCCGCCAAAACAAAATATAGCGACCTTGGGGCAATTATTGCCTTTTTAAAGGGCAAAGATGCTTTGCAATATAAGGGAAGCGAACAGGAAAACTCTGACGTCTCTACTACTCCTACTCAGGGAAGCTACTTAAAATAATCCAATTTGCCGAGTCGATTTGGCTCGGCATGTTAAAAATATTCTAAATTTTAAATCCCTATAGTATATTTTAGTAAACGCTTGGTAATATTCCAAAGAAATATAAATTTTTTAAGCTTGTTGAAGGCTACATTATGTTAAGATTCTAAAATATTAAATCTTATTTGAGGAGAAAATAATGAAAATTGCTAAAATTTCATTAGCTGCTTTGGTTGCACTAGGTGCTTTTTCAACTGTAGCGAGTGCTACGCCACTTGAAGAGGCGATCAAAAATGTAGATCTTTCTGGATATGCAAGATATAGATATAATAACGTTACAGTTAAGAAAGCTAACGGTGTAAAAGATAATACGACTGCACATCACCAATTTAAATCAGAATTTTCTTTTAAAGCTGCTTTAGATGATAATTTCTTTGGTGTTTTAACACTTAGATATAATTCCAACGACAGCTCTGCTTTTAATGCAGATGGACGCAGCGATAGAACAGATACAACAAGTCCATTTAACGTAAAAGAATTTTACCTTGGATATAACGTAGGTAACACTACAATAACTGCAGGTAAGCAAACCATAGGTTCATTCTTTACTGATGATGCTGTAGGTACTGGCGTCAGAGTTGAAAATAGAGATATTACAGGCTTGACTCTAACTGCATTTGCTTTTGATGCATTAGAAAATAACGGCGAGAGCGATGGCGCTATTTACACTAATGCCCCTGGTATCTTTAATAACAACCTATATGCGGTAGCTGCTATCGGCTCTTATGATCCGGTAAGCTTCCAACTATGGTATGCATCTTTGGTTGATTCTGTTAACCTCATCATAGGTGACGTAAACTTTAGTCTTAATATTACTGATGATGTAAATATCGGTGCTCAAGTTCAATATGCACATGCTGATATAGACAATAATGTTGGCGTAAACTTTAAAGATACGGATTTCTATGCAGGTGAACTTGGTACAAAAGTATTTGGCGCTGATGTAGCTGCTGGTTATATCGGATATAAAGTTCATGACAAAGAAAAAGGTTTTGTAAGCCTAGAGGATCAAGGTTCATTTATAGATGTAGGTGAGATAAAATCTGCTCTTGATTATACTGCTCTTGAAGGTAAAGCTAACTTCTGGTTCTTGAAAGCAGGATACACTTTTGCTGAGAAATTTAGAGTCGGTGGCGATTATTCTAATGGTAAAGTTAAACTTGCTTCAGGCGATAAAGAGAAATATCAAGAGTATGTAGCAAGACTAACTTATGACTATAGTGCTAAACTTCAATTCTCAAGCTTCTATGCGTATGAGATTAACAAGCATCAAGATGACTCAAAAGATAAAACTAAACAGCTAAGATTCCAAGCTAAATACACATTCTAATTTTAAATATCTCGGGTTTATCCCGAGATATCTCCTTTCTATAGGTCTTTATGTTATACTTTTCAAAAAATAAGGTACAAATCCTTACTTGACTTTTAAAGTTATCTAAAAAGTACTTGATAAAATTTGCAAGCAAAAACACCCAAATAAAACATCCAAATTACTACATTATATGATAAACTAATTTTAGGCTCAAGATAAGTTAAGGAGGATTCTCTCTTGTCATCTTTGGTAAAATATGATAGAAAGTTTTTGTATATTTACTGTTATTGAGCCTAAATTCACGCTCTTTTAATGAAGCAAAAACTCTCTTTTTCTTAGACTTCCTGTAGTCACTACGGTGTTACTATGCTTTAGAGAAGATTCTTTTAAATTTAGACAATCTAACATAATCCCAGATTTTTCTCGACCTTTTATGTGGTTTTACTGTTGGCCTCTTGCAAAATAGCAAACTAGTTCATTCTTTGAATATTTTACTCTACAACGAGTCTTTGCTTACTAATCAACCTAACCATCATAGGCTTCCCCAATGGTCTCAATAAATTATAGTATCGGTATTAGTTCATTTGTAGAGTAGTTTTTAATTATTTGGTATAGATCTTTCCGTCATGCTTTGGCATTCCGAATACATGTGTTTTTTACCCCTACCTTTCTTGCTTTTAAATGGCTATAGTAAATCTCTATCTTGTCGCTAAAATTACTTATTTTAGCTTCGCTACGCTCGTTACTCTTTAAGAGCTCGCACTTTTTTGATACTAAAATTCTGATGTTTTTAGTTGTTTTGTTGATTCTTTTTTCTAAGATTTTAGTAAAATCCGCTATTTTATTATCTTCTATACTAAATAAAAAATATTATAAAATTATCTAAATTTCGTCTCTGAAATTCTGAAACTAACTATACGCTTATTTTTAACTTCGCTTGGCTCGTTACTTTTTAAAATATAGTTCTCATTGCAACTCAATGCTATTTATGTTTGTATTAAGCTTCGTTGAGCTTAAGTTGATTTTTTGGAGTATTAAGTTTCTGCTTGTTTTGAAAATGTTAAAGATAACTAAGTTGATATTTTGTAGAAATTAAAATTTGAAAGAAAAAAGAATAGAAAAAAGGGCTTTCGCCCCGAAAATTATGCCAAAGTAGCTTTTAGCATCCAGATAGCTTTTTCGTATTTGGCGATTTGATCTTGCGCCATAGTTATGGTCGTGCTGTCTTTTGCTTCCTCAGCGACTTCTTCTAGCTTTTTAAATTCGCCCAGCAAGTGCTCGTACTCGGCCAAAACGCCTTTTAGAACCTCTGTCGGAGTGTAGCTATCTTTATTGTCAGTTTTTGGATGAGCTAACTTGTTTAGCTCTTCTGTTTTGGTGATAGCTCTACCGCCTAGCTGTATAGCGCGCTCAGCGACGTCATCAAATATCTCTGCCATATCTTCGTACGCTTTTTCGGTGTATTCGTGTACGCTAAAGAACTGAATACCTTTTACATACCAGTGGTAGTCGTGAAATTTAACGAATAACGCATGAGCGTCAGCTTGGATTTGATTTAACTGGGTAACAACTTTTGACATTTTGTCTCCTTTGATTTGATTTGTGACGGAATTATAGCATATAAAACTTAAAGAAAAATAATTTGCAAATAATAAAAATTATTGTTTGTGAAGACTTTTTGAGAATTTAGAATACATTACTTTGTCAAGTGTTGATAAAGATTACTACGGGGTATAAAAATTTTTTTGATCGAATAGGTCCACGTTCTTTGGTAGGCCTTTAAATTTCACTAAATATGCCAAAAATACCCAGAAAGGAAGTTCTAGTAATGAGAGGACAAAAGGCTAGAAGTTTATGTTACAAATTATAGGATGATATATGGTGGAAGCTGTTAAATTCGTCTATAAACGCGTTTGCTAAATAATATTTATGATCAAATCAGCGGTATCAGAAAAGTAAAATCTAGCAAATTTACTGATAAATTTTATTCGCACGACTTTAGTAAAGGCTAAAGATCGCGCAATGTCGCACCAAATTTACGCCTCGAGTTATCAACGCTACAAAAATAAAAAATCGCGTCACAAAGAAGTAGCTTGTTGTTTGTTTGCCTGCATTGAGGAATGCGCATTAAATTTCCGCCTAAAATTTGCCAAAATAAAGCCACGATAAATTAAAACTCAAATTTACCGACGATACCGCAAATTTGAGCCGTCAGCTCAAAAAATTGCGAGACTAACGGGGCTTTGTTTGCACACAGCTTCGCAAAGCAAAATCTGCGTAAATTTTGCCGCAGCCTTTATTTTCCTGCTGTTAGCATCGTCTTTAGTATGCGCTTACCGACCTCGACGCCCGGCTGATCGTAGGTGTTTATGCCTAGCATTATGCCGGTAGCCGACGTGAGAAGTTCAAAATAATAAATCAAAAATCCCGCGCTCGCCTCGTCTAACCGCTCAAGCTCGATGACGTCTACGCTGATGCCTTCTTGTACGAGCGCATGCATGGTGGCGCTGCACTGGGCGTTGATTAGCTCGCCCAAATTTAGCTCGTTTACGAAGTCGCAGCCCTCAAGGCCGTTTAGACTAATTCTCGGTATCGCCGTGTTTGTCTCCGCGGCGACCACCTTGATGAAGCTTACTGTTTTATCCTTCACGCCGTCCATGATGAGCTGCAAAAAGCTGTGCTGATCGCGCGAGCCGATGAGTCCGACGGGCGTGAGTCCGTAGCGTTTGTAGCCCTTTTTCTTGCCCAGGCTCTCCGCCCACAGCTGCACGTACCAGTCGTTAAACTCCAAAAACCTATCGCCGTAGCTAAATATCACGTTGATCTTGGCGTTTTTGTGCGTCGCGTAGTGGTAGGCTTTTTGTAGCAGCGTATCGTCGCCGTCTTCTAAAAAACGCTTTTTACACGCCCGCGCACCCTCTAGCAGCGCCGCCGCGTCGTATCCGCATAGCATTAGCGGTACCAGACCGATCGCGCTAAGCACGCTAAATCTGCCGCCGACGTTTTTAGGGATATTAAAAAATTTGATGCCGTTTTGCTTGGCGTAGGCTTCTAGCGGCGAGGCGGGGTCTGTTATGACGATAAAATTTGTACTCAAATTTGAGGGCTTAAAGCGCTCCAAAATGCACTTAAACAGAGTAATCGTCTCGATCGTGGTGCCTGATTTTGATGAGATGATAAAAAGCGTTTCGTCAAATTTGATGCTTTCGCAAACTTGCTCGAAGCTAAAGGCGTCGACGTTATCGAGAAAATAAAGCTCACGCTCGCGGTTCCTTTTAGCGCCAGATAACATCGTTTTTAGCGCCTTGACGCCTAGACTACTACCGCCGATGCCTACTAGCACGACGCTTTTTACGTGTGCGAGCGTCGTTTCAAATTCGGCGATTTCGCTTAGTAAATTTGCGCCGATTTCGGGCAAATGATAGTAGCCGATCTCGCCGCCTTTTAGCTCGTCGTTCATGCGTTTGGCGTAGGAGCCGATTGCGCTTAGCGGCGTTTTTTCGAAAAATAGCTCATTTTTTAGCATTTTTGCCTAGCTCGTAGAAGAAATTAGTCGCTTGCACGAAGCCCTCGACGCTACCGCAGTCAAAGCGCTTGCCCTTAAATTTATACGCTAGCACCATGCCGTCTTTGGCCTGCTCTTTTAGCGCGTCGGTGATTTGCACTTCGCCGTTTTTGCCGGGCTTGGTGCGCTCTAGGATCGTGAAGATGTCGGGCGTTAGGATATAGCGGCCGATGACGGCGAGGTTGCTTGGAGCTTCTTTTGGATCCGGTTTTTCGACCATGTCGCTAACCATGAGCAGATCATCCTCTATCGCGCGGCCCGTGACGATGCCGTAGTTTTTGCTTTGCTCGATCGGCACTTCCATGACGGCGACGATGCTGCAGCGGTACTTTTCGTAGATTTTTACCATTTGAGATAGCACGCCTTCGCCCTCTTCATTGATGCAGAGGTCATCTGCTAGCACCACGCCAAAGGGCTCATCGCGTACGAGGACTTTGCCCGTGTGGATGGCGTTGCCTAGGCCTCTCATGCTCTCTTGGCGAGTGAATGAAAACGTGCAGCGCGCCATCAGCTCGCGGATATCGACGAGTAGGTGCTCTTTGTTCGTGCCCGAGATTTGATGCTCTAGCTCGTAGCTGATATCAAAATAATCCTCCAGCGCGCGTTTGCCGCGACCTGTGATGAATGCCATATTTTTCATACCGGCCTCCAGCGCCTCGTCCACGCCGTAGTGAATGAGCGGCTTGGTCAGGATCGGCAGCATCTCTTTTGGTAGCGATTTAGTCGCGGGCAAAAATCTCGTGCCGTAGCCCGCAGCCGGAAATAAACAAGTTTGTATCATAATTTTCCTTTTGATTTTTTTAGGAGATTATAGCGAGTTTTGGCTTACTTATAGTATCAAGGGCGGTTTTGAGCGGTCAAATTTGACTAAATTTAAAT
>CALBNA010000032.1 GCA_937896205.1 uncultured Campylobacter sp.
GATCTAGTACGGTCTCGTGGGCTCGGAGATGTGTATAAGAGACAGAATCAAGTCCGATACCGTAAATTTTAGTTTTTGCTACCTCGGCGACCGCTTTTAATGCGTGTTCGAAATACGTCATAAATACGATTTTGACGTTGTTTGCGGCTTCGGCTAGCTCGTTATACACCTTACCGATGACGCTAAGTAGGATTTCTTCGTTTTTATCGGTCGCAAAAATCGGCTCGTCAAACTGCACTAAAACCTCATCGTCAAGCGTCGAAAGTAGCTCAAGAAGCTTTTTATATTCGGCGACTAGAGCGTTTATATTTTTAAACGGACAGCTGCCATCTGTGGTCTTTGAAAGCGCCAAAAATGTGATAGGGCCGATCAAATTTACCTTGCCTTTTACGCCGGCGGCTTTTGCCTCTTCGTATTCGGCAAGGATTTTTGACGCGTCAAGCTTAAACGTAGTCTCGGCGCTAAGCTCAGGCACGATGTAGTGGTAGTTTGTGTTAAACCACTTCGTCATCTCCATCGCTACGCCCGTTTTGTTGCCGCGCGCGCAGGCAAAATACTGCTCGCGTCCGCTCAAATTTGCAAATCTAGGCGGTACGGCGCCAAATGCAACGATGCTATCAAGCATAAGATCGTAAAATGAAAAATCATTTACGCTGATGGCCGAAATTTCGGCGTCTTTTTGGTATTGCCAGTGTCTATTTTTTAGCGTTTTAGCGACGCTTAGCAAATTCTCCTCGCTAAAGCCCTCTTTGCCGGCCCAAAGGCCTTCAAGCGCGCGTTTTAGCTCTCTTTTTTCTCCGATTCGCGGGAAACCCGTAACATAACTTTTTATCATTTTGATTCCTTTAAATTTTGATTTTTTATTTTTAAATTTTAAGCTTATTCAAAGTCGCTCAAAAGAGCTAGCTTAGAAACGGCGGGTGGCAACCCGATTTTCTCAAACTAAAATAAAATTTATAAAAAACTATACTAAATAAATTTCGCCCAAATTTCAGACGCTGCTTCGTTTTGTTTTTAAAAATGCAATTACAATGCGCCCTGCGCGGCGATAGAAATAAATTTATATTAATGTTTAAAAACGTGAAATTATTTAAAAATTCGGCTGTTTTTTTAAAGTCGTTTGCGGTTTTTTTGCTAAGATTAAAGAGTCTCAGGCATGGGGCAAGGCATTAAGCTCATCCTTTTGGGGTCAAATTTGAGCCGTATTATAAAGATTTTTAAAAAATAAATCAAGAAGTTTTTATCAAATTTGGGCTAATTTGAGGCAGGCCGCAGCCCGCCCCTTAAATTTGCCTAGTCTTTTTTGCCTTTGTTTCTGTCTCTTATACACATCTGACGCTGCCGACGAAGAGGATAG
>CALBNA010000033.1 GCA_937896205.1 uncultured Campylobacter sp.
TCGTGGGCTCGGAGATGTGTATAAGAGACAGGCGTGATTTTTATCGACGCCGTTATCTCGTGCCTGCTAATCGGAAATTTAAGGATCGCCAAGCGTATGTTTTTAGACTTTTCTAAAAAGCCGCACACGGGCGAGCCTTGCGTCGTTATCGGCGCCACGTCAAAGGCGCTTCACGTTTTAAAGGGACTTAGGCAGGGCTACATCGACCTTTATGCCGTGGGCGTGGTAGACGGCAGGAGCGATCTAGTCGGCACTTACTGCGACGGATTTTTGGTGCAGCCAAAGAGCGAAATCGCAAATTTGATCAAAGAATACAACGTAAAAACCGCCATTATCGCGCTTGCGCTAGGTCAAGACGAGCTAGCGGAGCTTTTTGACGAGCTTACGGCTTACGGTATCCGCGATATCAAGATTTTTTCTATGTTTGGTACCGGTAAGGACGCCATCAAGGATATCTCGATCGAGGATCTGCTAGCTAGAAAGCCAAAAGACCTAGACAGCAGCGCGGTGGAGAAGTTTTTAGGCGGTAAGGTCGTTTTGGTTACGGGAGCGGGAGGCAGTATCGGTAGCGAAATTTGCAAGCAGTGCCTCAAATTTGGCGTAAGCAAGCTAATCATGATCGATCACAGCGAGTTTAATCTCTATAAAATCGGCGAGATAACTCACAGCGACAAAACCGTGAGTAAGATGATAAATATCGTAAACGAGGCCGATCTGCGCACGGTTTTTGAGGAGTTTAAACCGCAGATCGCGATCCACGCTGCAGCTTATAAGCATGTGCCGCTTTGCGAAGCAAACCCGAAAGCTGCGGTCGTAAATAACATAATCGGCACTAAAATTTTGATCGATTTATCCATAGAATACGGCGTTAGCAAGGTCGTGATGATCTCGTCCGATAAAGCTGTGCGCCCGACAAACATCATGGGCGCGACTAAACGTGTGTGCGAGCTTTACGCGCTAAACTCAAATTTGCCGGCTAAAACCGAGATCGTCGCGGTGCGCTTCGGTAACGTTCTAGGCTCTAGCGGCAGCGTAATACCGAAATTTAAAGAGCAAATCGAAAACAACAAGCCGCTAACCGTCACGCACCCTGATATCACGAGGTACTTTATGCTAGTTTCCGAGGCCTGTCAGCTCGTGCTTCAGGCCGCCTCGATCGCAAAGGGCGGCGAGCTTTTCGTGCTTGATATGGGCGAGCCGATAAAAATCGCCGATCTAGCTAAAAAGATGCTGATTTTATCAAACAAGGAGCATCTGGGCGTCGAATTTGTCGGCCTTCGCCCTGGAGAGAAGCTTTACGAGGAGCTTTTAATCAATAAAGACGACGTAAAAACCGAGTTTCAGTCTATTTTCGTGACGCACTCGGGCGAATACGACGTGGCTAAACTAAACGAGCAAATCGAAAATTTAACACACGCGGACGACGTCGCGGCGGCGCTCAAAGAGATCGTACCGGAGTTTAATCACGCGCTAAATAAGGAATAAATTTGACGCTGCAAGATATACAGAGGTTTTCGGAGTTAAGATATAAGGCTAGAGCCTATATATGCTATCTTTTTAGTAAAAATTTGCCAAACAGGCTGCCGGGGGTAAACGCCGAGTCGATAAAAAGCGGCTTTGATAAAATGGCTCACGAGATAGAGGGCTTTGACGCGTTTTACGTGCTTGACGCAAACGGCGTACAAATAGGCGACACCGTAAGCCTAAACGAAAAATACAAAGCCGGCGGCGGCGAAAACTGTAGCAATAAGTCTTATTATTACACCGCGGTGCGCGAGAAGCGCTGCGTGCTAAGCGACCCGTATCCGTCCTCGCTCACGGGCGAACTGTGCGTGACGGCGTCCACTCCGATATATGATGATAAGGGAGAGCTAAAATTTGTCGCGTGTATCGACGTTTCGCTAGAAAATATCCTAACCATCGTCTCCCACGGCAAGCTAGAGAGCTACTTCGGTAAATTTCTTAAGGTCGTTTACGCCGCATTTTCGGTCGCGCTTTTTACCATAGCCTTGTTTTTGTTCGCCGACGCGCTCAAGGGGCTTTTGGCTAATGATCTTTTAAATATCGAAGTAGAAAAGATGTTTGAGCACACGATCGTGCTGACGCTGGCGCTTGCGATCTTTGATCTGGTTAAAGCGATATTTGAAGAAGAGGTGCTGGGTAAAAGCAAGCGCAATGAAGATATGGAAAACAAAACGATGATTAGATTTATCGGGTCGATCATCATCGCGCTTGCTATCGAGGCGCTGATGCTCGTGTTTAAATTTGCCATCACGGCGCCCGATCACATCATAAACGCGATCTATCTCATCGGCGGCGTTGCGATATTGATGATCGCGCTTAGCATCTATCTTTTTGCTACCAAGCAAAGGAGCTCGCATTGATCGGCATCATCGACTACGGCGCGGGAAATTTAAGAAGCGTTTTAAACGCGTTTGAGAGTTTAAATTTAAAGGCGAAACTCGTCGGTCGCGGCGAGGAACTGGGTAAATTTGACAAGATTATTTTGCCTGGCGTCGGAGCTTTTGGCGAAGCGATGCAAAAGCTAAAAGATAGAAATTTTATCCCCGCGATAAAAGAGGCCGTAGCCGGCGGAAAGCCGTTTTTGGGCATTTGTCTGGGTATGCAGCTGCTTTTTGAGCAAAGCGAGGAGTTTGGCGTAAATGAGGGGCTCGGGCTCGTAAAAGGGCGAGTGGTTAAATTTGACCCGTCCAAATTTGACGCTCCGCTAAAGGTGCCGCACACCGGGTGGAATACGATAAATTTTACCAAGCAAACGCCGATAAATAAAGATCTAGCGGCTAGCGAGTATTTATACTTCGTGCACTCTTATCACGTAGTTTGCGATGATGACGCGGCGCTTGGCTTTACCGAGTACGGCTATAAATTCGTAAGCGCGGTACATAAAGATAACATTTTCGGCTTTCAGCCGCACCCCGAAAAGAGCCATGAGACGGGACTAAAAATTTTACGAAATTTCGGAGAGATGTGATGGAAATTTTCCCTGCGATAGATTTAAAAGAGGGTAAGGCGGTTCGGCTTTTTAAAGGCGAGATGAATAGTGCGAAAATCTACTCGGACGCGCCGTGGGAGCTAGCCAAAAGATTTGAAGATATGGGCGCAAAGTGGCTTCACGTCGTCGATCTTGATGGGGCGTTTGCGGGCGAAGCGGTAAATCTAAAAACCGTAGAAAAGATCGCAAAAGCCGCAAATTTGCAAATCCAAATCGGCGGCGGTATACGCGATGAAGCGCGAATAAAAAGCTACCTTGATAGCGGCATAACGCGCGTTATCTTGGGCTCGGTCGCGCTAAAAGATCCGAATTTTACTAAAGAAATGGCGCAAAAGTATCGCGTCGCCGTCGGCATAGACGCAAAAGAGGGCTTCGTCGCGGTGCAGGGCTGGGCGGAGGTGTCGCAGATGAGGGCGACCGAGCTAGCGACTAAATTTGCCGGGGCCGGAGTCGAAGCGATAATCTGCACCGATATCTCAAAAGACGGCACCCTTAGCGGCGTGAACGTGGAGTTTACCTCGCAAATCGCAAAGGCAAGCGTCATAAATACGATCGCAAGCGGCGGCGTAAAAGATATCTCCGATATCGAGGCGCTAAAACGCGCAGGAGACGTTTACGGCGCGATCGTGGGTAAGGCGTACTACGAGGGGACCCTTGATCTAAAAGAGGCTTTTAAACTGGGTCGCTAAAATTTTAAAGTAAATTTAAATATAAAATTTGCTAGAATTGGACATTTTTTAAAAAAGGATACGATTGTGAAAATATTAGTAGTCGACGACAGCTCTACTATGAGAAGAATCATAAAAAACACTCTGCAAAGGCTCGGACATCAAGAAATTTTAGAGGCTGAGCACGGAGTCGAAGCGTGGCAAATTTTGGGCCAACATAGCGATATAAACGTGCTTATCACCGACTGGAATATGCCTGAGATGAACGGCCTTGAGCTAGTAAAAAAAGTCCGCGCCGAGGCAAAATACGTCGATATGCCTATCATCATGGTAACGACCGAGGGCGGTAAGGCTGAGGTCATCACCGCGCTAAAAGCAGGCGTCAATAACTACATCGTAAAACCGTTTACGCCGCAAGTTTTAAAAGAAAAACTTGAAGACGTCTTAGGCTAAAAGAGCGTAAATTTGAAAGATAAATTTTACGAGCTTGAAGTTCTTTGCTCACAGGAGCTTCGCGAGCTTTTTGAGGATCTCGTTTTTTCTTTGGGCGTTACTTGCACGCAGGAGACTACGGGCGGGTTTATCATCCGAGACGAAGACGAGCTAGACGAAGTGGAATTTGGCCTGCAAGAATACGCAAAATCTCTACAAAATGCGCTCGGCCGCGAGATCGAATTTAAGATAACAAAAAGCCAAAAAGAAAATAAAGACTGGCTAAACGAATACAAAAAAAACGTAAGACCGATAGAGATCGGTAAATTTTACATTCACCCAAGCTGGGAAGAGTCTAAAGACGGGTTTGAAAATATCATCATCGACCCCGCTCTTGCCTTTGGTTCGGGTCACCACGAGAGTACGAGCGCTTGCATAGAGTATCTGCAAAAATATGCCGCAAACGGTATGAGTGCGCTTGATGTAGGCTGCGGAAGCGGAATACTAAGCATCGCCCTAGCAAAGCTAGGATGCGTCACGGATGCCTGCGATACGGACGAGCAAGCAGTGCAAAGCTCGCATAAAAACGCCGAGCTAAACGGAGTTAAATTTAATCAAATTTGGACCGGTTCGGTGGCGAATTTGGATAAAAAATACGACGTCGTCGTCGCAAACATAATCGCCGACGTGATACTAATGCTAAAAAATGATCTGATAAATTTGCTAAAAGAGAGATCATATCTTGTTTTAGCAGGCGTTTTGGATAAATACGAAACGCGAATTTTAGAGGCTTTTTCGTCGCTCAAACTGGTAGAAAATCAAACCAAAAACGAGTGGAAAAGCTTCGTATTTCAAAAAGCGTAAAATAATTTAAGGAAGATAATGGATAATAGAAAAAACGATGATAAAAATTTAAATAATGGTGGAAATAATTTTTTTAATAAAAATCCGATTTTGATTTTCGCCATTTTTGCTATCATAATAGTGGTAGCATTTCGCGGGCTCGGAGGCGGCGAGATGGACGGTACGCTACTAGGACAGAGCGCGGCCGGCTCAAAAAGTACCTCGTACTCCGAGATAAAAGAGATGATAAAAAACAAGCAAGTAGCGCAGGTGGGCATCTCCGAAACCTCGATAAAAGCCGTGGATAACGGCGGCAGAACATACTTTGCCAAAAGAGTAAACGACCCAACGCTAGTGCCGATTTTGGAGGAGCAAAAGATCCCTTATGGAGCGTATAGCGAGACGAACTGGTTTACCGAAATGCTCTTTTCGTGGGTGCTTCCTATTTTTATTTTCTTTGGAATTTGGATGTTTTTGGCTAGCCGCATGCAGCGAAATATGGGCGGCGGTATCCTTGGGATGGGAAGCTCTAAAAAGCTTGTAAACTCTGAAAAGCCGAAGGTTAAATTTGCCGACGTGGCGGGCGTGCAGGAAGCAAAAGAAGAAGTTAAAGAGATTGTGGATTTCTTAAAGCACCCTGATAGATATATAAATTTGGGCGCAAAAATCCCAAAAGGCGTGCTTTTGGTTGGACCTCCGGGTACGGGTAAAACCTTGCTTGCAAAGGCCGTCGCGGGCGAAGCAGATGTGCCGTTTTTCTCAGTTTCTGGATCAAGTTTTATCGAGATGTTTGTCGGCGTGGGTGCTAGCCGCGTGAGAGATCTTTTTGAAAATGCGAAAAAAGAAGCTCCGGCGATCGTTTTTATAGATGAGATCGACGCTATCGGCAAAAGCCGCGCAGCTAGCGGAATGATCGGCGGAAACGACGAGCGCGAGCAAACGCTAAACCAGCTTTTAGCCGAGATGGACGGCTTTAGCTCGGATGCGTCGCCCGTTATCGTGCTTGCTGCAACCAACCGTCCGGAGGTGCTTGACGCAGCGCTTTTAAGGCCGGGCAGATTTGACAGGCAGGTGCTTGTCGATAAGCCTGATTTTAAAGGCAGGATCGAAATTTTACGCGTACATATAAAAGATATTAAGCTTGACCATAGCGTTAGTATCGAGGATATCGCACGCATGACGGCAGGTCTTGCGGGGGCGGATCTAGCAAATATCATAAACGAAGCCGCGCTACTAGCGGGCAGAAAAGAAAAAGGCAAAGTCGAGCAGGCTGATTTGCTTGAGGCTGTCGAGCGAGCGATCGCTGGTCTTGAGAAAAAATCTCGACGTATAAATCCGAAAGAAAAGCGTATTGTAGCCTATCACGAGAGTGGACACGCTCTTATAGCAGAGACGACAAAGGGTGCAAACAGAGTCACTAAGGTGTCGATCATACCGCGCGGACTTGCGGCGCTTGGCTACACGCTTCATACTCCTGAAGAGAATAAATTTATGATGCAGCGCCACGAGCTGATGGCTGAAGTGGATGTGCTTTTAGCCGGACGTGCGGCAGAAGAGGTCTTTATAAAAGAGATTTCGACCGGTGCGGGTAACGACCTAGAGCGCGCGACCGATATACTTCGCTCGATGATCTCGATATACGGTATGAGCGATATCGCGGGACTTATGGTGCTTGAAAAGCGCCGCAGTACTTTCCTAGCCGGCGGTCAGGCCGATAGGGACTATAGCGATAAAACGGCGGAAAAAGTGGATGAATTTATCAAAACCACGCTTGATGAGCGCTATAAACACGTACTAGAGACGCTGCGAACCTACGGCGACGCGATAGAAAAGATGGTAGAGGCGCTTTACGAAGAGGAAACTATCGAGGGTGCGAAGGTTAGAGAGATCATCTCAAACTACGAACAAGAGCGCGGCATGCCTAGCAGGCTCGTAAATTTAGAAGACAAAGAGGAACAAGCGTAAAGGTATGCAAAACATCGGACTAATCGCAAAACAGGGCTACAAATACGTTTTCGTTTTAGGGCTTTTGCTTTTACTTGCGCTGATTTTGGGCGTATGTCAAATTTTATTTTTCGCGCTTTTTGCGCTCTGCGTATTTTGGTTTAGAAATCCCGAGCGAGCGCTAGGCAGCGACGATGCATACGCTGTGCTTAGCCCGATCGACGGCAAGATAAAAAGCATAGATAAAATTTACTATTTTGATACGCAGTGTGTTGCTATAACTATCCACAAGGGCGTGTTTGACGCGGGCGCACTCAGAGCTCCTTGCGATATGGAGCTTTTAGAAGCTAAACAAAGGCACGGACTTTTTTTGTGTAACGTCATGGAGGCTTCTAAAAATTTAAACGAGCGAGCCTTGTTTGTTTGTAAAAATTTAGACAACAAATTTGCGATCCGCGTCATCGCAGGATCCCTTAGCAAAGGCATTTCTTTTGAAAATTTTAGCCGACTAAAAGCCGGCAGAAGATTTGGCTTTTTAAGTAGCGGCGAGGTGATTTTAATACTACCCGCAAATACTCGAATAAGCGTCAGCGTAGGCGAAAATGTCGCGAGTGCGGGCATTTTAGGGTTTTTTAGCTACGAGGAAAAAGATGCAAGACAATCAGCATAAACTTCAGTTAATGTATATTTTGCCGAATTTATTCACGGCGGCTTCGGCCTTTTTGGGTATCATCAGTATCATCGCTTCCGTCCGCGGCTACATCGCGGCCAGCGCAGGACTAGTCGAGGAGGCTAACGGCTACTTTTTTAAGGCTATTATTTACATCGTTTTGTCTCTTTTTCTGGACGGACTTGATGGGCGAGTAGCGAGGCTAACCAAAACTACGTCAAAATTCGGCGTGGAGTTTGACAGTCTTGCCGATATTATAGCTTTCGGCGTCGCGCCCGCAATGCTTTTTTACTTTACGGTCGGACACAGCTTTGGGCGTTTGGGTTCGCTAGTCGCTGCACTGTTTGTAGTTTTTGGTGCTATTAGACTTGCTCGGTTTAACGTAATGACCGGCACCTACGAGCCGTCTGTTTTTATCGGCCTTCCGATACCAACGGCGGCCATTGTGTCTGCATTTTGGGTTGGGCTGAGCTTGGAGTATGATTTTACTAGAAGTGCCGAGTGGTTTTTGCTGTTTTTGCAAATTTTGCTTTCCGTTTTGATGGTAAGCAACATCCGCTACCCTAGCTTTAAAAAAATCGATCTAAAAAAAGCCCATTTTTTACGCATATTAGTCGGCCTTACGGTCGCGTTTTCGGTTATTTATATCTACCCGATCGAGGCGGTTACGGCTTTAATGAGCGTTTATGTTTCTTACGGTATAATCCGCTATGTTTTTATGAGATGTAAAAACAAAAAAAACCAAAAGGAGAGCGAATGAACGGCAACGTCAAATTTAACGCATTTTTCTCTCTACTTCTGCTGCTGCGCTAAGCAGCGACTCTTTCACACCCTAATAATAAAAATTTAACCACACAAACAAAAACCCCAAAAAGGATAAAAAATGAACAATGATAAAATAATAATATTTGATACGACTTTACGAGACGGCGAGCAAAGCCCCGGCGCATCAATGAATACCGAGGAGAAAATCCGTATCGCGCGCCAGCTAGAGCGCCTAAACGTAGACGTTATGGAGGTTGGTTTTGCTGCGGCTAGTAGGGGCGATTTCGATGCGATACATCAGATCGCTAAGCAAGCCTCAAACGCCTCTATCTGTTCGCTCGCCCGTGCCGTGGACGGCGATATAAAGGCTGCGGGCGAAGCTATAGCTCCGGCAAAAAATAGGCGCATCCACACCTTTATCGCTACGAGCCCGATCCATATGGAGTTTAAGCTAAAAATGTCTCCAGATGAAGTGATTAGGCGTGCCGTGCGAGCCGTGGAATACGCTAAAACCTTCTGCGATGACGTCGAGTTTAGCTGCGAGGACGCGTGCAGGAGCGAGATGAGCTTTTTAAAAGAAATTTGCGACGCCGCTATAAACGCCGGAGCAAAAACCATCAACATCCCAGACACCGTGGGGTATCTATATCCCGAGGAGATTACCGCTCGCATAGGAGAAATGGTTAAATTTATAAACGGTCGCGCAGTCATCTCCGTGCATAATCACAACGACCTAGGCCTAGCTACGGCAAACTCGCTAGCCGCGATAAAAGCGGGCGCCAGACAGGTCGAGTGCACGCTAAACGGCATCGGCGAGCGTGCCGGAAATGCCGCGCTTGAAGAGATCGTGATGGCGATAAAGACGCGTAGCGACGTATTCGCACCGCTTTACACGGACATAGTATATAAAGAAATTTATCCTAGCTCGCGCCTGCTAGCGGGTATCATCGGTATCGAGCCTCAGCCAAACAAAGCCATCGTCGGTAAAAACGCCTTCGCTCACGAAAGTGGCATCCACCAAGATGGCGTGCTAAAACACAAAGAAACCTACGAGATTATGCACGCCGAGGATATCGGGCTTGATAAAAACTCGCTAGTGCTGGGCAAACACAGCGGCCGTCACGCCTTCAAAGATAAGCTGGTATCTTTGGGCTATGAGCTTAGTAGCGAGCAGATTGAGATCGCGTTTAATAAATTTAAAACGCTTGCAGATAGTAAAAAGGACGTTTTCGACGAGGATATTAGAGAGCTCGTAAACGATGAGTTTGTGGGAGCCGAGAAGACCTATGAAGTGCTGGTTTTAAGCTCCAATAGCTGCAACAAAGGACACGCTAGCACCGCGCTTACGCTAAGGTATAAGGATGAAATTTTAAGCGATAGCGCGCTTGGAAACGGCGGCGTGGATGCGATATTTAAGGCGATAGATCGTATCAGCGGCATCAGCGGTAGCTTGAAAGAGTATCAAGTAAAAGCGGTCTCGCAGGGCAAAGACGCGCTGGCAAAAGTAACCGTCAAGGTAGAATTTAAAGACGAGGGCGCCATCATCGGCAGAGGGCTTGACGTAGATACGATGCTGGCGTCTGCGAAGGCCTACGTTGCGGCGCTAAATACGTATCTGGACGCTAAGCGTTAGACCTGCTCGGCGGGATTTGTTAAATTTAACACAAATTCCGCCAGATTAAACAAATCAAAAGCAAAATTTTAATAATATTTCACACTTAAAACGTTGGAGTAGGGGGTATTGAGCCGAAACTCGTTTTAAAATTTATTTATGGAGACTTTTATGAAAAAAGTTCTTGTA
>CALBNA010000034.1 GCA_937896205.1 uncultured Campylobacter sp.
AAATTTGAGAGTCACCTCCCGCTTGCTAGCTGGCAAAACGACGATGAATTTAAATGGGATAAAATCGCTGCGAGAGTAAATTTGGCGGCGATTTGATAAATTTGATCTTACGGCGGGTCGGCGCTTTGAGCAAAACGCCAAGCAAAACCCGCCGAAATTTAGGCTAAATTTTCCTTTTTAGCGCGCAGGTAGCTGCCTATCTCGCTGATCAAAACTCCGACCAAGATAAGCGCCGCGCCGCAAAGCCTATATGCGCTAATGTCCTCCGCGCCGACGAAATACCCCATCGCTCCCGCGGTTACGGGCTCGAGAGTGAAAAATATCGCCGTTTTAACGGGCGTGGTAAATTTTTGCATCAAGGCCTGCGCAAAAAACGCAAACGCCGTGCCCAGCACGCCCACGACTAGCATCGCTATGATAAACGCCTTGTCCACGACGGGCGCGATTTTAGCGTCCTCAAAAACCAAAATAGCCGCAAAACAAAGCGCGACTAGGGTTAAAATTTCAAAATAAACCATATTTACGAGGTTGCATTTTTGAACCAAGCGGTTGGTGAGAACGATGTGAAAAGAGTAGGCGCACGCACAAACCAGAGCCAAAATTTCGCCCAGGCCAAACCCCACCTTCGTATCGCCTATCATATAAAGCCCCGCCACCGCAAACGCCACGCCCACATACGCGTAGGAGTAAATTTTATGCCTAAAAAGCCCCGCCGCGATAAAAGGCACCAAAGCCACGTTTAGCCCGATGATAAAGGCCACGGACGAGGTGTCGGCGTACTTAAACGCGAAAGTCTGACTGACAAATCCCGCAAACAAAAACAGACCCAAGATCACGCCAGGTTTTATATCAGGCGCGCTTACGTTTTTTAGCTTTTTATAAAATATCGCGCCGGCTATGATCGCTGCTAGTAAAAATCTCCAAAATAAAACGCCAAAAACTCCGTTAGTAGCAAGCGCTAGCGAGGTAGGCAGATAGCCCAGACCAAAGACTATCGCAACAAAAATCATGCCTACGTCGGCGCGAAATTCCAAACTATTTTTCACTATTCTCCCTTATTTTACTTGAAAATTCCCTGCAGGATTTTCGTGCCCTGCTCCACGGCGCCGCCCCTTAGCGAGCTTTCCTTCTCGCTCATCACGTTAAAGAGCCCGTCTAGCGTCTTGCGCGTGATGTAGTCATTTAGATCCTCGTTTTCTTGCGGTATGTATTCGCCCGCGCCCATGCTAGTTGCGATGCCTTTTAGCTGTTTTGCGGCGTCTGATTTTGCCAGCACGCTACCCGCGACGAACGAATTTAGCCCGTTATACGCGGTGGCAAAGGTATTATCGCTCATCATTTTGGTAATGATCGGCTTAAACACGGCTTGCAGCTTCTGGCTCGAGTTTTGTTGCAAAAACTTCGTAAAGCTGTCCTTGCCGCCTTCTAGCACCTTTTTCACGTCCGCGTCGCTCATGTTTTTTATCACGCCCGAAAATACGTCCGCAGCCCCCGGCACGGCTGCGCTTGCCGCGTTATTTATCGAGGTTACCATCTCGTTAGCCCACTTTTGGCCGCCCACTTTTTTAGCCAAATTTGCCGCTGTTTCCAGGCTCTTTGGCAGCGGGATTTTAGCCGTGGCGTTTTTTAAAAATCCCCCGTTTGACAGCTCCTTAACGGCGGCGTTTAGAGCCGAGCTGACCGCGCTTTTGTAGTCGCCCGAGTTTGCTGCGCCCAGTATCTGCGCGCCTTGATTTAGCGTCTCTTGCCAATTAGCCTGAGCCGAAACGGCAAGTAAAACCGCGCATAAGATCAAACTTTTCTTCATCGTTTTTCCTTAAAGTAAAATTCGGCGGTTATGATATTAAATTTCAGCTTTTAAACGGGTAAATTTGGGCCTTTTTAGGGCGAATTTACCCGCATCTTTACGGCGCGGAGGGCTAAATTTGCAAAATTTAAAGTGCAAATTTGAGCCGTGATTTAAGAGCTAAATTTAAGTGCAAATTTATACGGTGCGCTCGTCTGCGCGACTCCAAATTTTAGACGTCAAATTTAGATGCAAATTTGAGCGAGATTAACCAAAAAAGGCAAAATTTGAGTTACAATTAGCCTTTTTGAAAGGACAAAATGGAGCTTTTACTTCTCTCTATCGCGCTTGCTATGGACGCGGCGGCGCTTAGCATCGCAAACGGCGCAAAATACCACAGTCTTGCGCTATCAAAGATTTTATTTATCGCGTTTGTTTTTGGATTTTTTCAGGCGGCGATGCCGCTTGCGGGCTACTTTTTGGGCGCGGCGTTTGCGAGATTTATCGCGCAGATCGATCATTTTATCGCGTTTGCGATTTTGGGCTTTTTGGGCGTAAAGATGATCCGCGAAGCCTGTAGAAACGAGCCCGCGCAGGCCGTGAGCCTCGATACGAAGATGCTGCTTTCAGGCGGGTTTGCCACCAGCATCGACGCGCTAGCCGTGGGCGTGACGCTTAGCTTTACGGCCGCTGACATCTACTTTAGCGCCGCCGTGATCGGAGTAGTTTGCTTTGTGTTTAGCGTCGCGGCGTTTTACGTTGGTAAATTCGCGGGAGAGTTTTTGGAGCAAAAGGCGCTGATTTTAGGCGGCGCGATCCTCATCGCACTTGGTTTTAAAATCCTAATCACACACCTTTTAGATCACGGATTTTTGAGTTAAATTTAATGCAGCTGTCTCTTATACACATCTCCGAGCCCACGAGACCGTACTAGATCTC
>CALBNA010000035.1 GCA_937896205.1 uncultured Campylobacter sp.
CGAGATCTAGTACGGTCTCGTGGGCTCGGAGATGTGTATAAGAGACAGGTATTCGCCGCGTTTTTTAGCTATGCCTACGACTACCGAGCTCTCATAACCCGCCTCTTTTAGACGAGAAAGAGCCAAATTTACCTCGCTTTGCGGTACCGCTAGCAGTAATCCACCCGAAGTCTGCGCATCGTAAAGCAAGATATCGGCCTCGCCGCTAACGAATTTACTCGCAAATTCGCGGTTTTTGTAGCTGCCCTCGGGGATGATGCCCATATCGGCAAACTCACGCGCCGCCGCTATCACGGGCACGTTACTCGCGTAAATTTCAAAGCTGATTTTATTATTTAGCATTTCGCTTAAATGCCCCAAAAAGCCAAATCCCGTGACGTCGGTCGCCGCCGTTACGCTGATGCCTTTTAGCGCGTCTACGGCATAAAAATTTAACTGCCGCATCGTCTCGACGGCCTGCTCGATTTGGGTTAAATTTAGCAGATCGGCTTTGATCGCCGTGCTTAAAATGCCCGTTCCCAGCGGCTTTGTGAGTATGAGCGCGTCGCCCTCTCGCGCGGTGTTGTTTGACCAAAAGGAGCTTGGCGAAACGACGCCCGTGACGCTAAGTCCGTAATACATCTGCTGCGTCTCTATCGTGTCTCCGCCCACGACCACGCCGCCGCACGCGGCGACTTTGTCCTGCCCGCCGCGTAAAATTTCGCCCAAAATTTCGCCGCTTAGGTTGCAGCTATCAAAACCGACGATATTTAGCGCGTTTAGTACCTTGCCGCCCATCGCAAATACGTCGCTTAGGCTGTTTGCGGCCGCGATCTGACCAAATACAAACGGATCGTCTGCCACCGGCGTGATAAAGTCTAGCGTCTGCACGAGCGCGATGTCGTCCGTGATCTTAAAGACGCTTGCGTCTTCGTTTGTGCCGATGTTTGAGAGCAAATTTGGGTGAGCTAAATTTAAATCGCCGATAGTTTTGTTTAGACCCGACGGGTCAAGCTTGGCCGCTCAACCCGCCGCTCGGACGAATTTCGTGAGACGTTTGTCGTTATAAATCATAGTTTGATTTGCTCGTGCGTAGTTAAAATTTGCATGACTTCGTAGGCGTTTGACATCTCGCCGACGCTTAGGTCGCTTACGAGCTTGTACGCCTCTAGGCAGCTACCGCAGCTTAAAATTTTAACGCCCGCAGCTTCTAAATCTTTAAGCGGTTTAAAGCTCGGATGAGCGCGGTTCGTCGTCATTTTGACGGCGTTATTTACGCAAATGACGTACTCCGGTTTTTCTACCTGCAAAAGCGCGCCTAAAAATTTAGCTAGCAAGCTAACGCCCACGTCACCGCTTCCGGCGTATTCTTCATTTAGATAAACGACTGTTTTTTTGGCTTTTGGCGTGATTTCGCAGACGAATTCGTCAAAATTAGCTAGCTCCAGCTTAGATTCGCCCTTAACGGCGGTGATTTTTGTCTCGGCGCCGTTTTGTTCTATGCTAAATTCGACGTTTTGATTTTTTAAAAAACGGCTAATGTTTTCTTTTGGAGCGATAGAATTTACTAAAATCTCGAGCTTTTCGCCTTTTTTTAAGCCTTCAAGCGCATTTTTAGTCCTGATGACGGGTTCCGGACAAGCTAAATTTCTACAATCGATTTGCATTGATTTTTCCTTAAAATTTATTACTCTTCAACCTGAAGTCTAGTGGGAATTTTATCTAAAAGATTTTAAATTTTGTATAAAAAGGCGGATTTCAGCCTAGGCTTTAAAATAAAAAAGGAGAAAAACTTCTCCTTTTTTATTATTTTAATTTTGCGTAAGTTTTTTCGTATTCAGATACGGGGATTTTGTTTTTAGAGATTAGCTCTTGGTACCAGTAATGGTGAAGTACGTAAACCTCTTCTTCTTCTTTATAGCCCGTTATCATCGACCAGATAGCACCGTGTATCGCGATAGCCGCCATGTAGATGTGTACTAGGAAAAATACCGCGCAAACGATACCAAGAACATTATGAACTAGCGCAGAAGCTCTTAAAACTTCGATCTGAGATACACCCAGCCAGGTTGCAACGTCCGGGGTTCTAAAGTCAAGGAAAAACATCGCTGCGCCGGTTAATATCATCACGATACCGCCAGGGATCGCTACCCAGTACCACGCCTTTTGGCCGGCATTAAATTTACCGGCAGGTACGGGACGTTTAACCTTTGAGAGATATCCGCCGATGATCAGCATCCATCTGATA
>CALBNA010000036.1 GCA_937896205.1 uncultured Campylobacter sp.
GGGAAGGACTCCCGAGGAAGGAGCCGGAGAAACCGTAACGTTGGCCGAGGCGGGCGCCGCCCAAGGAGGTCAGTCATGATGCCCAGGACTTTCGGTTGGTGCGGCACCCAACCCGAGGAAGCGGTCGAAGAAGGCGCTCAGCCTGGCAATCACCCGCCGTTTCTTCTCGTCGTGACCGCCGCTCGGAGCAAAGCGCGAAATCGGCGGCAAGATCTTGGTGATGGCCGTTCCGGTGGTACGCAACTCGCCGTTGCGGAAGGCGTTCTGGACGAACTCCTGAGCGGCCTCCGGCTTGAGGTTCTCGTCCGCGATGATCCTGGCGAGCTCGGTCTTGCGCTCGGCCTCGATGAAGGCCACCCATTCGTCGTCGATGTGCCCGTCAACAGAAACCGAGTCGACGAAGGCCTCGATGAGGTCCCTCTTGTTACGCAGCGTCGGGCTGGCGTTGACCGCCCGGGTGATCTCGGAGCGGATCTCTTTGTCGTCGCAGTCGCCGTGCTCGTCCCGGTACTTCTGCACCAGCATGAGGATGTAATCGACGTTGATCTCCACCTGTTTGATGAGTTCGATCTCGAAGAGAACGTCGTCGTTGATTACTTCCTTCTCGGCGTCCTGGCCTTGACGGAACTGGGCGTAGAGGTCGAGGTAGATGCTGCGGTAGTCCTGCCCTTGGCGTTCGCTGAGGATCTCGTTCCCGGCGAAGTCGTCGAATGAGGAGAGGATGTTCTGCAGCCGCAGGATTGCGCCGAACAGCGCGATGAAGGCCTTCTGTGCTGCCTCTCCGATGATCGGCTGTCCGAGCGGGAATGCCTCCAGCAACTCGGCGACCTTGTCGGCGTTCGCGCTTAAAATTTGATCTATTATTGCTATGATGGCCGAGTCGTCGCTAACCTGTTTTAATCCCAATTTTTCGATGACGCCGTCCACGCTCGCGTCATTTTCCATAAGATAGTCAAGTACTTCTTTCGCCGCTTTCGCGCTTATCGTGCCGTCTTCTATACGGCGCAAAAGCTCTATCATCTTAGCCGAATTTACGGGCGATGTCTCGATCGTAGCGCCGTTTTTGAGGCGTCCTAGAAGCTCGACAATGAGCCATGTTACGGCAAGCTTCGGCGATATCTTAGCATCCACGAGCTCCTCGAAATACTTCGCTGTCTCCACGCTGCTAGTTAAAATCAGCGCATCGTCCTCTTTAACGCCAAGCTCGCGTCCGTATCTAGCGACCTTTTGTTCGGCAAGCTCCGGGATCTTGATCGCTTCGTTATACATCTCCTCAGGGATCTCGACAGGTAGCAGGTCTGGATCTGGAAAATATCTATATTCGGCGCTATCCTCTTTGCCTCGCATAGAGCGTGTGACTAAATTTACGGTATCAAAAAGGCGGGTCTCTTGATAAACTTCCTCATCGTATTTACCGTCTTCCCACGCCGCGCTTTGACGCTCGACCTCGTAGTCGATCGCTTTTTGTATAAATCTAAACGAGTTTAAATTTTTAATCTCGACGCGCGTATATAGCTTGCTGTCGCCCTTTGGACGGATGGAGACGTTAGCATCGCAACGGAAGCTTCCTTCCTGCATATTGGCGTCGCTGATGTTTAAAAATCGCAAAATAGAGTGCAGTTTTTTTAGATACGCGACTGCCTCGTCGGAGCTGCGCAGATCAGGCTCGCTCACGATCTCAAGCAGCGGCGTGCCGGCGCGGTTTAGATCAACTAGGCTCTGTCCGCTCTCGTGGATATTTTTGCCCGCGTCCTCTTCAAGGTGTGCGCGAGTGATACCAATGCGCTTTTTCTCGCCGTTTACGTCGATAAAAAGCTCGCCTTTTTCCACTATCGGTATCTCAAACTGCGAAATTTGATAAGCCTTTGGAAGGTCGGGATAAAAGTAGTTTTTACGGTTAAAAACAGAGCGTTTATTTATAGTCGCATTTACCGCTGCGCCAAAGCTTATCGCCTTTCTCACGGCTTCTTTGTTTAGTACTGGCAAAGATCCAGGTAGCGCCAGGCAGGTCGGACAAACGTGCGTATTTGCCTCATCGCCGAAGCTCGTGGAGCAAGAGCAGAAAATTTTAGTTTTTGTATTAAGCTGAGTGTGAACCTCAAGCCCGATAACGACTTCAAACATAATTTGCCTTTTATTTAAAATTTAGGGCTTATTTTAGCAGGATTTTTATTTAAGTTAGATAAAAAGAAGGGGTTGCGCCCGCCGATTTTTAGCGTATTTTAGCTAGCGGACGCGTAAATTTAAATTTTAGTGCTCGTCGTGGCTGATCAAGATCGCGCCAGCAAGATACACGTAAGTAAGAATCATAAAGATAAATGTCTGCAAGCACGCCATAAACGTAAGCAAGACAAACGCTGGAAGCGCAGCGTAAGACGCAAGAGCAAGTACGACCAAAAGGAACAAATCATCGCCCTTGATGTTACCGAAAAGTCGGAAAGAAAGCGATACGACGCGAGACAGATGCGAAACGATCTCGACGATAAACATTATCGGAGCTAGCCATTTGTTTGGTCCCATGAAGTGAGCAAAATACTTAACGACGCCGTTTACGCGGATGCCTTCGTAGTGGTAAAACACGAAAACCACGAGCGCTAAAGTAAGGGTCAAATTTAAGCTTGAGGTCGGAGCCTCAAATCCAGGTATTATGCCTATTATGTTACTTACAAATACGATCAAACCGATGGTGGCGACCAACGGTAGGTATTTTCTAGATAGCGCTTCGCTACCTAGCACATCCTTGCCCATAGATACGACGCCTTCTAAATACGCTTCGAGGATGTTTTGCGTTCCGCGAGGCACGAGTTGCAAATTTTTAGTTGCAAATTTTGCCACGATGAGCACGATAATCGCGACTAAAACGAGATGTCCCGCGTAATTTACCGCGTGGATAACGTGCTCATTGTCGGTAAACAAAGAAGCGATCCAACCTGTAAACAAAAACAAATTTTCTTGCATGAATTAACCTTAGATTTATGAAATTTAACGGCAATTTTATCCAAATAAACGTTAAAAGTTTTTTAAGCTTACCTCAAATTTCGCCCAAATTTTAGCTTTTTTGTAAAATTTAATCCAAATTTCGTCACTGTTTTTTTAAAATCCCGCTTATGCGAAAAATCTATCGTAAACGAGCTTTAATATCGTCGCGCCCACGACGGCTAAAAACACGACTCTAACAAATTTAACGTCCTTTTTCATGACCATATTTGAGCCAAAGTACGCGCCCAAAACCTGTCCAGCGCCCATCAAAAGCCCGACCGCCCAAAGTATCTGTCCGCCCGCGATAAAGACGGCAAGAGAGACGATGTTGCTGGTAAAATTTAGGATTTTCGTATGCGCGACGGCTTTTTTCATATTTAGCCCGATGAGCGCAACCATCGCAAACGTCCAAAAACTGCCCGCTCCAGGCCCGAAAAATCCGTCGTAAAAGCCTAAAATTAGGCCAAATATCACGTAAAAGGCTCGCGCATTCATACGGGCGGCCCTATCCTCGTCGCCGACTTTTGGCATCAAAAGCGTATAGATGAAAATCGCTATCAAACAAAACGGGATAATAACGCGCAAAAACTCGGCGCTCAAAAACAATATAAGCACCGTACCGACGCACGCGCCGATAAAGGTAAAAACGATGCCGATAAAGACTTCGCGGAAATTTATCATGCCTTTTCGGGCGAAATTTAACGCCGCGGTGAAGCTACCGAAAGTACCTTGAAGCTTGTTCGTCGCTAGCGCCATGTGAGGCGGCACGCCCATCGCCATGATCGTGGGTAGCGCGATCAGTCCGCCTCCGCCCGCGATCGCATCGACGAAGCCCGCCGCGAACGCCGCCGCAAAAAATATCAAATACGCCGTAACTCCGAAGTCAAAGTCCATTTCCGCCCCTTCAAAAAACAAAATCATACTATGAAAAATTTAAAAAATTTATAAAATTTATAAAATTTAGCTTTTTGTTTTACTATGGTTAAAATTTAATGAAACTGCGAGTAATTTTTGCCAAGCAGGGTTAAATTTAGCAGTTTGGGTTGAGGCGCATTTTGTAAATTTGCAGGTGCGCTCTGCGATTTTATTTTAAAATTTTGGAATAAATTTCGTAAATTTAGATAACGAAATTTGAGTCAAATTTTGATAAGGGTAAATTTGAAATAGTTTTTAAAATTTTGTTTGTAAAATAGCGCATAAATTTGAATTTAAGAGATGTGAGGTTAAAAAGCAGGCTATCAAATTTGACGT
>CALBNA010000037.1 GCA_937896205.1 uncultured Campylobacter sp.
TTTTTAGGGTTTCTAGCTCGCTTGATTTTACGTTTTTGTTAAACTCTAGCTTGACGTAAAATTTACCGTCAAACAGCTCGAAAATCTCCATAAATCCAAGATCAAGATGCGCCAGAGCCGAGAGCAATACGGCTAAATTTGGATAGTTTTGCGCGTAAATTTCGATGCTTAAGCTTTGGTGATTTTGTACCTGCACGCTTAGTTTATCGGCGTTTTGCGCGGCCCAGGCGATAGCGATGATGTCTGCTGGTTGGTATTTGGCAAAGAGTAAATTTGACCTGATGGCGAAAATTTTTTCTTTCAAATTTTCGCTTAAGGCCGCAAATTTAGCGTTTCTCCTGATGCTAAGCTCCTTTTTTACGCGCCTTGAAGCTTCATCGAGCAGATTTTCATCCTCAAAGCTTTGCAAGCAAATGCCGTAAAGCTCGCGCAAAAGTCGCGCCAGATAGGGTGTATATAGCTTTTCGTCAGTCGCGTTTATCACGCAGTAGGCGACGATATAGGAGAGTTTTAGCGTTTGCGGGTCGCCTAGTTTTGAGATAAAGCTAAAAATCGTGCGCTGATCGTAGATGTCCTCGCGGTTTGCCACGTCGTTCATCAGCGTGTGGTAGCGCACGAGCGTAACGCCGATATTTACGGCCTTTGCGCTCAAATTTAGCTTTGCGGCGTAGGCGCGAAAGATATTTGAGCCCACGACCGAGTGATCGCCGCCTAGCCCCTTGCCAGCGTCATGTAGCAGCAAAGCCAGTTTTAGCAGCGTTCGCCCCTCGATGCAAAGCTCGTCGTAGAGCGATTTTACGAATTTATCTTTGATATTTTCGGCAAATTTGACGCTTAGCACGCAGTGCTCGCCGACGCTAAATTTATGGTAGCCGTCAAATTCGGCCAAATTTACGGCGTGTTCGAGCGGTTTAACCAAAACGGGCAAAATCTCCGCGTCCAAAAGCGCTTTGATAATGCAGTGAGCGTGGTTTCGCATCAAAATTTTTCTAAAAAGCGCGAGCGAATCCTCGGCGTCCTCTTTGCTGATTTGCGCGCGTTTTAGGTAAAAGATCGTTCCGACGTCAAATTTATACTCCGCATCGCCAAGAGCCAAAAGCTGCTTTAGCACGGCATTTAGCGGCCTAGCGCGGACGTGTAGCGGGACGTAAATGGTATTTTCAAACCTATAAAATCCGTTTTTTAGCCGCGCAGCTCGTAGTTCGCTAAATTTAGCCCCGCTTGTAAATTTGCTCCTGTAAAAGCTAGCGACCAGATAGCGCGAGAAAACCGCGACCGAGTGCATGCAGGAAAAGAGCTTTTGCGAGATGACGCTGCTGTTTTCTTGCGTTTTTTTGGACTTTGTTTGCATGAGCGCTGTGATCTCGTTTAGCTTTGCGGGGGCGAAAACGTCCGAGCCTAGGGTTAAATTTTGCGCAGATTTTACGCAGAGGATAAAATCAGTCGCCAAATTTAGCGCGCTAAGCTCCTTTTCGTCGATAAATTTTAGAGCCTGCGAGCGCATGCTGATCTCGTTTTCAAAGCCGTTTAGAGCGCAGTTTAGATAGTAGATGTCGTTCGTGCCGCCTGGATCGTTTTTAAGATCAGGCTCTTGCTTTATGTTTGGGATATCGTTAAAGGCGCCTAGATTTTTGGCGTAAAATTTGAGATTTTCCTGCGCGTTAAACTCGCGCGTTTTATAAATCTGTGAGCGCGCAGCCTTATACAGCGTGCGCGAGCCGTAAATGTAGCGGATACGACTAAATGCGGCCTTTGCTTTGTGGTCGTTTTTGTGCGCTTCGTAAATTTCGCCCAGCTCGCAAATTTTGATATTTAGCTTTAAATTTGAACTCTCAAGCGCGGCGACTAGCTTTTTTAGGATAAATTTGACGTTAAAGCCCGCGTTTTCTTTAAAGACGATTAAAATCTCTAAAACCGAGCTTGTGGAGATGAGATTGTCGGCGTATTTTTCGGTGGCGATGACGCAAAACGGGATAAAATCGACGTCCGGGTTAAAGTCCGCAAAAATCTCGTCCAAAACCCGCGTGCACAGAGCTTTTATTAGCTCGTCACTTTGCTTTGCGATGAAATTTGCAAAGCCCTTGCCCTGAAGCTTTTTTAGCTGCGAGGCCAAATTTGCGCCGCCCAAAACGCCGCTTAATTTTCCTTTTAAAGCCACTTTTTTACCGCCGTCTTTTTGTGTAAATTTTATCCGATGATACTAAAATTTTGCAAAAACAAAGCTTTTTTAACATATAATCGCCGTTTAATATCTATTTTCGGAATAAAATTTGACAAATTTAATAGAAAAACTCCAAAGCGGCGAGCGTCTGGACGCGGACGAATGCGCAGGCTTGTACGACCTAGACCTTTTTACGCTTGGTAAATTCGCAAACGCCAAACGGCGAAAAATGCACGGCAAAAAGGTATTTTTTAACGTAAATCGCCACATAAACCCAACCAACATCTGTGCGGACGTGTGTAAATTTTGCGCGTTTTCGGCAAACCGCAAAAATCCAAACCCATACACGATGAGCCACGATGAAATACTAAAAATCGTCGAAAAAAGCGTCGCCGGCGGCGCAAAAGAGATACACATCGTCTCGGCGCACAACCCTGAGACGTCGTGGCAGTGGTATTTGGAAATTTTTAAGAAAATAAAAGAAAAATACCCGCAAATCCACGTCAAAGCTCTAACTGCGGCTGAGGTTGATTTCCTCTCGCGAAAACACGGCCTTAGCTACGAAGAAGTCGTAGAAAAAATGCTCGAATACGGCGTGGACTCAATGCCTGGCGGCGGAGCTGAGATCTTTGACGAAGAGGTTAGACGTAAAATCTGCAAAGGCAAGGTGAGCTCCGAAAACTGGCTCAAAATCCACCGCCTTTGGCACGAAAAAGGCAGGGAAAGCAACGCGACGATGCTGTTTGGCCACGTAGAAAGCAGGCAAAACCGCATCGATCATATGCTAAGGATTCGAGGTTTACAGGATAAGACCGGCGGATTTAACGCCTTTATCCCGCTTGTTTATCAGCGCGACAATAATTATCTAAAAGTAAAAAACTATCCCGGCTCGGCCGAAATTTTAAAGACATTTGCGATATCGCGCCTGGTGCTCGATAACGTCGCACACATAAAGGCGTACTGGGCGACGTCGACTATAAATTTGGCTATGGTCGCGCAGGAATTTGGTGCTGACGATCTAGACGGCACGATAGAAAAAGAGAGCATCCAAAGCGCGGCCGGTGCGAAATCGGCAAGCGGTATGAGTCTTAGAAATTTTACCGATCTCATTCAGACGTCGGGATTTGTCCCCGTAGAGCGAGATAGCTTGTATAACGAACTAAAAATTTACGATAACTAAGGAGGCGGAATTGGATTTTTTTAAACTCAAGCAAAACGGCACTAGCGTAAAGACAGAGTTTAGCGCGGGACTCACGACCTTTTTAACGATGATGTATATCGTGCCTGTAAACGCGATAATCATGAGTAAAACCGGCATGCCAATGGATGCGCTCATCACGGCTACGGCGCTCATCACGGTGGTCGCTACTGTGCTAAACGGCATATGGGCGAACACGCCTGTGGCTATGAGCGTGGGAATGGGGCTAAACGCGTATTTTACCTTTGGTCTCGTACTAGGCATGCAAATACCGTGGCAGACGGCTCTGGGCGTGGTTTTTATCTCGGGTATAATTTTCGTAGTGCTATCTTTTACAAATTTTAGAATCTGGGTCTTAAAATCTATTCCCGATGACGTCAGACGCTCGATAAGCGCGGGCATAGGTGCCTTTATCGCTTTCGTCGGGCTTCAGCAAATGGGCGTAGTCGTAAATAACGACGCCGTGCTGGTAGGGCTTGGAAATTTAAAAGATCCAAACGTTATTTTGGGCTTTGTGGGGCTATTTTTCGTTATACTTTTTTGGGCGTGGAAGGTCAAAGGCGCCTTTATCATCGCGGTATTTACGACCTCGGTGATCGCTTGGATTTTTGGTATCGCGCCGTATCCGAAGGAATTTATCTCGCTACCGGCTTCGATCTCGCCGATATTCTTAGAGCTTGACATCATGGGTGCGCTATCTTTTGCGCTGCTTCCGGTGATCGTTACATTTTTCGTGACCGATCTTTTTGACTCTATCGGTACGCTAGCTGGCGTTGGAAACAGAGCGGGGATCTTTGACGAGAGCAATCAAAAAGGCGTCGAAAAACTAGAAAAAACTCTCGAAGCCGACGCGGTAGCCACGATGGTTGGTTCGATAGTGGGCGTTAGTACGACGACGTCGTTTGCCGAGAGCGCTAGCGGCGTAGAGGAGGGCGGTAAAACGGGACTAACGGCGGTGTTTTGCGGACTATTTTTCGTACTTACGATTTTTATGTTGCCGCTTTTTAAAGCGATACCTTCAAACGCGATATATCCAATACTCGTGACGGTAGGCGTACTGATGTTTAGCGAGCTTGGAAATATAAATTTTAAAGATCCGGCCATCGCTATTTCGACGTTTTTGATAGTTATTTTGATGCCGCTTACGTACTCGATCACGACGGGACTTTCGTTTGGATTTATGGCGTATCTGCTGGTTCGTATCATGAGACGCGAGTGGGAATACGTAAATATCGGCGTCATCGTACTTGCGCTCATTAGTTTTATTGTATTTTTAGTGCATTAAGGAGAAAATATGCTAAAGTATCCGTTTGAGGAATTTCACAAAGACGTAAAAGTAATGGTGCGAGATATCAAAGCAAATTTCGAGCCCGAGGTGATTTTGGCAATCGCCCGCGGCGGACTTACTTTGGGGCATTTTTTAGCGAGCTTGCTAAATAACCGCAATCTTTTTACGCTAAACTCAATCCACTACGAAGAGACGCAAAAGCTCGATACTATCGATATCTTTAACATCCCTGATCTATCTAAATTTAATAAAATTTTGATAGTGGACGACATGATCGACACGGGGGAGAGTATGGTAGCCATAAAACAAGAGCTTTTAAATCGCTTCCCGCATATCGAGCTAAAGATCGCGACTATCTTTTATAAACGCAAAGCTCTTTTGCTGCCTGATTTTACGGTGAGGGAGGCGCATGAGTGGATAGAGTTTTTCTGGGAAGAGCAAATTTAAGCCCAAAATTTAGCCATGTTGCGCTCGGAAACGTTTTTACTTTTTATCATCTGCCTTATTGATTTTTGCTTTTTGTCGTACGCGATTAGCACGCTTAGCATTAGCTACTACGAGGCGGATGCGTTTTATAACTCGCCTAAAATTTCAGCCGTTTTGGCTAGAGCTTCGGTTGAGATTTTTGGACAAAACGACTATGCTTTGCGCCTTCCTTTTGTTATTTGCCACATTTTTAGCGTCGCGCTACTCTACAAGGTATCAAAGCAAATTTTAAAACGCAAATTTGACCGAGTAGTAAGCGCAGTCGTGTTTATACTGCTTCCTGCGACGATGGCATCAGCGATCTTGGTAAACGACGCCGGCATCATAATCGCGCTTTCGCTTTTAAGTATTTATCTTTATCAGCTACGCAAAATGCTTGCTTTTTACGCGCTTTTGTGTGTGTTGCCTTTTATTAGCGGCGCATTTTTGGTTTATTTTTCGGCTATTTTTATATTTGCCGTCTATAGGCGCGACGCTAAGATGGCGTGGGTGGCGGCGCTACTTTTTGCGCTTTGCTTTTATCTTTACGGATTTGACTCGGGCGGCAAGCCTAGAGGCCATCTGCTTGATACCGTGAGTATTTTTGCAGCCGCGTTTTCGCCTTTTGTTTTCGTCTATTTCGTCTATGCTATGTATAGAATTTGGATAAAAGAGACCAAAAATTTGCTCTGGTTCGTTTGTATAACGGCATTTTTGTTTTGCTTGGTTTTATCGATCAGACAGCGGCTTGAGCTCGAAAACTACTTGCCTTTTTGCGTTATTTCGGTGCCGATTTTGGTTCGGGTATTTTTTAGCTCGTACCGCGTGAGGCTACCGATATTTAGACGTGGATATAAGATTTTAGCCTCTTTTGCGGCGGCTTCTTTGCTTGCCGGATTTTTATTTGTACTTTTTAATGAGATGCTTTACGGCTTGCTAAAAGACCCGACCAAGCATTTTGTTTACAGATATCATGTAGCAAAAGAGCTTGCAAAAGAGCTAAAAAATGAAGGCGTAGAAAAAATTTTCACGGACGATAAAAAGCTAGATTTGAGAC
Source organism: uncultured Campylobacter sp. (assembly GCA_937896205.1). GTDB lineage: Bacteria > Campylobacterota > Campylobacteria > Campylobacterales > Campylobacteraceae > Campylobacter_A. The sequence continues at coordinate 6,170 of CALBNA010000037.1, forward strand.
TTAAATTTTACGGCATAGACACACATCCGGACGCAAATTTGCGATTAGCAATTTTGGACCAGAAAGATAATTATGGTAATATAGCGGTCTATAAATTTGGCGTAAAAATCGCAAATTTTAAGATTATAAAAGATGATTAGAGGATAAATTTGATGAAAAAAGCTTTTACTATGCTAGAGCTTGTCGTTGTGATCGTGGTAATAGGAATAATAGCTGCCGCTGCGCTACCGAGAATCAACGACGATCATATCGCCGAGGCTGCCGATCAGGTTATGTCGCATATCCGCTATACTCAGCACCTAGCTATGCAGGATAGTAAATTTGACCCTACTGATGCCAACTGGTTTAGAAAGAGGTGGAGCATAACTTTTACTAGGGCTTCATTTTGCGGCGGTTCAAATGAATGGAGATATAGCGTATATCGTGATGAAAGTGCGACGGGGAATTTAAATTCAGAAAATGAGGTTGCAACAGACCCGCTGGATCCAAGTAAATTTATGAGTTCTGGGTGGAGTGGTATTTCTAAGTCTAACTGCGCAAAGGCTAGTAGCAAATACAACTTAGCAAGGAAATTTGGCATAACTAACGTGGAGCTGCGCGGAGTGTGTGGAGATAGTAATTTACAAACTATCTCTTTTGATGAATTTGGGAGACCTATGCAAGGCGTAAGCACCACTGGCACTAGCGCAACCAGAGGATATGACAGATTGGTTCATAATGGGCAAAATTGTCAGATTGTTTTAAGTGCGGGCAACAAGGTAGCTACTATAACCGTGGCCCCTGAAACTGGCTTTGCGCAGGTTAATTATTCTGGTGTTTCTTCAACGGATCAAACACGAAAGCCTGGTGCTGGAGAAAAAAATTCTACAAAATCTAAAAAATAAAAGTCTCAACAGAACCTGATGCAACCATAAATAATATTAAGTTGGGATGAGAACTATGTTACTTAAAAGTAGCGAGTGTAGTTAAGTTAAAGGATGGATATGGTCTGCTCCAAAATTTCATAGAATAAATTTATGGTTTTTTATCTGGTATGTGAGCTATAAAAATATAAGAATTTTAATATAAAAAGAGTTTAAGAAAATATTTGAGTCTTTAGATGAAATTTTCAGCTCGTGAGCTCACCTAAAAGATTTGTTTTAAAATAAGCCAAAGCCACTTCAGGCCTAAACGAGTAAAAAGCAAGATGAGTAGAGGGCGTGGAAAATATTATCGTAGTTTAACAAATCAGATGAGAGTGTGAATTATTCTGAAATTTGAAAATCCACTACCACCAAAAGTAAGCACA